>NZ_LFCV01000097.1 GCF_001037465.1 Xenorhabdus khoisanae | reverse complement strand
GCCTTTCTTTTCTAAAAAATGGGTTATATTCTCATCGCTGCGGTAAATTTCAGTTTAACTATTAGGGGGCTGGTTGTGCAAGGGAAGATATAATCACGTGTATAATTAAATGTTATTAGCGAGGCACTTAATAAAACTGACAACGCATAAAGAATTACATGATAATTAGATGGAAGATCCAGAATACCGAACGTGAAAACCTTACACTTCGTAACAGAATTAAACGATTGAACCGTAAAACACTCGGTTACTCAAAACCCTCTGAGATGCATGACAAAATTATCGGAACTTTTATTGAAAGAGAATATTATATTTAAGATAAATCAACGGATTGAATACGTGACCTGAAAAATTAGCTTTAATGATATTTTTTATATTTTAACTTTTAATACACCTTTAACACTTAAGGCCACCATCATTTTCTTCACAAGAATCATAGAAATATCGTAGCTATGGTTTTATTATAAATTGCCTAAAAAAAGAAAATGAAAGAATATGCCAATGAATTGGCAAAAATTGACACGAGTAAATTTAAATAAAAACCTATCAGTACACAATAATGAAAACAAGCCCTGTCGTAACAGGGCAATTTGTTGATGATAAAAACCACGTCAAAACGGGATCTCATCCGCCCAATCCAGCTCTTCTTTCTCCTCCTCCGGTAAAGCAAAAGGTTGAGCCGTTTGCGTGTTTTTTCTCTCCTTACTGATGGGCTTAGAAGACTGTGGCTTCTGTGCTGGCTTATGCCCCACCTGTTGAGCAGCTGCCTGTTTTGCATCGCCACGACTTCCCAGCATCTGCATCGTGCCATTGACACTTACCACCACTTCTGTTGAATAGCGATCCTGCCCTTGTTGGTCCTGCCACTTGCGCGTTTGCAACTGGCCTTCAATGTAAACCTGAACGCCTTTTTGCAGGTATTCCGCCGCAATTTCCGCTAACTTGCCGAAAATCACCACCCGGTGCCATTCGGTTTTCTCCCGAATTTCGCCCGTTTGTTTATCCCGCCAGCTTTCTGAGGTGGCCAGTGAAAGCGTTGCCACTGTGCCGCCCGTTGGCAGGTAACGGATTTCCGGATCTTGCCCCAGATGCCCGACTAAAATCACCTTGTTAATTCCACGCGAAGACATACCCATTTCTCCTTGTTACAGTGATTGACGCTGTGTCCAGCACCCTTGTTTCAGGGCAAATTCGGCCAGTTCACGGTGGGCAAAATATTCCACCGACTCACGGGAACACGGTTCGCCCTCATCCATTGTGCCGATATAAAAACCTGCACGGCTTCGCAACACCGTTAACGGTAATTGCTTATGGCAATATTGCTGTGCCAGAACACCAATCGGTGCGATATTCATGTCTGTACCCTATTGTATTTGTTAGCAAAGAGACTGCCCTGAAAACATTCAGGGCAAGTCAGTGGAGTAGAATGAATATCAGAACGAGTTTTCTGCATATTCGGTTTGTGCGACACCATTCTGTGGCGGCGTCGAATCGGATTGTTCGGCCTGATAGACCTTGTCCTGACCGATTTTAATCCAGTCAACCTTGATCAACCGGGCTTTCAGGCTGACGCGCTGTTCACCGGCATGATCCCCGCGTTTCAGGGTAAAAATATCGGTGGAAGGATTGCTTAGTGTGAAACCCAGCAACACTTTTTTGTCCTCATCCACCGATTTCTGGCAACGGGCAATCAGACTGGTCGCCTCCTTGCCGACCACGGTAATATCAAAACGCACATAGACCGGATTATCACCGGGGCCATTTAACGCATTGATCACGCAGCTCAGGAACGTGCCATTGGCCGTGCTGACATGGCGGATATTATTCAAATAGCCCAGGCCTTTAATATTCAGGTTGAAATAGTCATTTTTGGTTAAGGGTGTTGCGTTCTCAGACATACAATTTTCTCCATGGAGGTCAAAAATAAGGTGCAACGGAGAAAATCCCATCCCTGACGGGAATGATGTTCCCCGCCGGGTGTCAGACAGTGACGTTGCTGACGTTCTGATAAAGAATAATGAACCTTCATCATCCATCGGGATGATATCTGCTTCCAAAGGTGGGCAGATGTACCGCGTTGAGGCACTCCCTTTCAGGCTACGGGAGTTTTACAGCCACCCGGAGGCGATCGTTACAGGCTCACCGATCATTTAAGAAACAGGTTGATTTTTAGAACATCCCATCAGCACGTCAATCAACAACCAGATCTTCAGACTTTCTGATTTGCCCGTCTGACCTTGCGCGATTGTGTTACCGCTTTGTCATTCAGCATGCCTTTACAGCCCGGATAGTTCACGCAACCCCAGAACGGCGCGCTTTTCCCCTGCCGTTGCCGCATCCGGCCGCCACAGTTCGGACATTCGGGTGTTTTCGGCAACGTCAGATGTAGCGGCTGTGCCTTACCCCGTTCGACTAAATGCTGAAGCCACTGTGCCTGTTTTTGCATAAAAACCGCCAGTGATGCCTTACCCTGCGCAATATCCTCCAGCGACTGCTCCCATAACGCGGTCATGCCCGGATCTGTCAGCACCGCCGGCAGCCCGGCAATCAATTCCTGCGCCAAAGGCGTCGCGTGGATCGCTTTCTTTTTCCGCTCAATCAGCTGGCGTTTAAACAAGGTATCCAGAATCCCGGCCCGGGTCGCTTCCGTACCCAACCCGGCACTCTCGCGCAAGACTTGTTTCAGTTGCGGATCACTGACCAGACTGGCGGCATTTTTCATCGCGGCAATCAGCGTACCTTCAGTAAACGGTGCCGGCGGTTTGGTATGGCGTGCCTGAATTTTTGCCTCAATCACCTGACAGCGATCACCCTGATTAAGTGCCGGTAGCGGTAAATCAACATTCTTTTCTTCCTCCTTTCCATTCTCTCCCGCCTCATCGGTAAACAGCGCTTTCCAGCCCGTCATCACATTCACCCGGCCTTTTACCCGGAATAATGGCCCGCCGATGTCCAGCGTCACTTCTGTCACATCCGTTTCCTGAACCGGCAGAAATTGCGCCAGATAATGCTGACGGATAAGCTGATAAACCTTTAACTCATCGGTCGTTAAGCGGCTGATATCAAAAGCATGACGCGTGGGAATAATGGCATGGTGTGCCGTGATTTTTTTGTCATTCCAGACACGGGACACGAGTTGTCTATCCAGTTGGCTGATAATAGCGGTCATAGCAGGGTCTGTTCGCGCCAGTGCTGTCAGTACTACAGGAATATCTGCCTGCATGGATACGGGAAGATAGCCGCAATCCGTGCGCGGGTAAGTCGTGGCTTTATGGGTTTCATACAGGGACTGGGCAATCGCCAGCACCTGACTCGCTCCCATGCCCCACAAACGGGAAGCAGCCTGCTGGAGTGTGCCTAAATCAAAACAAAGCGGCGGCGGGGTTTTCTCCCGCTTTTTGCTGACGTCCATCACAGTGGCCTGCGTTGCCTGCTGGCAACGTTGCTGAACGGCCTGAACAATATCTGGCTTAATACAACGGTTTTCTTCATCACAATCATCCGTTACAGGCTGCCATTTGGCTCGAAAACGAATGCTGTCTTTTTCCAGTTTAGCAACCAATTGCCAGTAAGGTTTTGGCTCAAACTGAGCAATGGTCTTATCCCGGTTCACCACCAGTGCCAGTGTCGGGGTCTGCACCCGCCCGATGGACAGCACCTCTCCAAAACCCAGTGCCTGTGCTTTCAGGGTATACAAACGGGTCAGATTGATACCCGTCAGCCAGTCGGCTCTCGCCCGCCCCAGCCCTGCCTGATAGAGAGCTTCCGTCTGCTCGCCCGGTAATATTGCCGCCAGTGCCTGCCGGATGCTGGTTTCATCCAGTGCCGACAGCCACAGCCGCCTGACTGTACCGGTGAAACGACAATACTCCAGCAACTCACGGGCAATCACTTCCCCCTCACGGTCGGCATCGGTGGCAATAATCACCTCATCCGCCTGTTTCAATAACTGATTAATCACCGCAAATTGATAGGCAGTCTCATTTTTGATTGCCCATTGCCATTGCGCAGGCAAAATCGGTAAGACATCCATGCGCCACGGCGGGCCAAATTGCTCGCCATAGTGTTCGGGGGCAGCCACCTCCAGCAAATGCCCGATGGCCCAGGTGACAATAACACCGGGGCCGAAAAGAAATCCCTGTCCGCGCTGTTTCACACCCAAAACTTTGGCAATATCTTTGGCCTGAGAGGGCTTTTCACACAAATAAAGCTGCATCGCACCCCCTCCATCAGTTCTGTTTAATAGGACGTAACGGCAGCGAGAAAAGCGAGCGCAACTTGCCTGACAAAATATCGGGATGCGGTTCACCCAGCAGTTTAATCGCCTCAAGCCCTGCCGGGGTTTTCTCCGCAATATCAGAGCGGCTGACAGCCAGTGAACGGTAAGAGCGCACAATGCCGTAAATCTGACGAATGGCACGGCTGCCATTGTGCAGAAAGGCATCACGCTCTGCCCGTGAAATCAGCCCGTAATGGAAAGCCTGAAATGTTTTCATGGCAAGCTGGTCATAGCCAACCAGCAGCCAGACACAGCGATAACCCAACGGGGAGTGGCTGTAGACGCCGATATTCAGCGGTTCGACAGAGGAAACGGCGGATAAGGTGATCTGCTGTGGTACGGCGTTCAGAGTATCCTGCAAAGTCGCAATACTCTGCTGGAGGTTGGTGAAAGCCGTATCCAGCGCGTGTTCCAGCTTCACCAGCCAGGCATCGGCATACGGATTATCGGCAGCGGAATCCACACTGATATTACCGGCACGCTTAATGACCTGCGGCATCCCGAGAATGCCTGAAAATTTTCGTGGATTGCTGATCTCTTCCCGCCGGCGCCCTGCCCACAACCGGATCGCATAGTGGGTATGCAGTTCAATGGTGAGTGAGGATGTTAATACCCCAGCGCGTAAACGTGGCTGGGATGATGATTTGTCTTCTGAATCAGACATGCACAAAGCCTCCTGTTTTGCCTTGATAATTCAGTAGAACTATCAGGGCAAAGGCGGTTGTGACTCAATAAATAACCAGTTACGGGAAAAGGGGAAATATTCTGCTCTTATGGAACGTGATAAAGTGATTTTTATTTGTTTATTTTTTGCACTTTGCTGTCAGTGACAGCAAAGTATAGTTTTCATACAATTGATGTCATTAGAGTATGCAGGCAGATATCATGGTGATTATCAGTGCAAAACCAGCGGAATAATATTGGCTTCATCTTCTTCTGTAACCTCATCGCTGACTGAATTTTCCATGTGTTCCTGCAACGCAGAATTAACCCAGTCCGCGAAACCATTTCTCATATAATCTTCCATATCTATGTCTTTCCTTTCTGGCCAGGATAATTGAGCAATTGGCCAGTCACAATATGTCTTATAAAGGCGGAACCTTGCCAGACGTTCTTTGCTCATATCAAAATCCCTGCTCCAGTAAGCATTTCCCAACCGGTAGTTGGTATAAAATGCATCAAAGTTATCAAAGAGCTGGTACACATAATCTGCTGTTTTTAAAATATGTTCCCAGGCCATGTCCTCACTGATATAACCCGCCACAAAACTATTCCGGCTTAAGACCAGTGCCCGCCAGAGATCAAATCCCCAGAGTAAGGCCGGTGGTCTTCCATTCACAGAACAGGAACATTGTTGTACATATTCAGGTGATTCTTCTATCAGCGCTCCGAGCGTTTTAAACATTTCGCCGTTAGTCATCACAGCATCAACAGCAAAATGTTTCGAGTGCATACCTGCCCATAACCTGTGTAACATCTCTAAATATCCTGCTTTATCCAATATTCCCCAATCCTTATGTAGCTGAGATTGGTGATCCTGAACATCTGATAAGGGTAAAAAGTGATATTGACTATTTGGTGAAACACGGCTTTTCAGCGGGTAATGTTCCAGTGTTTCAATCCAGAACCCACTGTCATAACTTCCAACAATATCTAAACGTAATGCCTGCCGCTTTTCTTCCGGTAATACTGATAATCCGGCTTGTCGATAATAATTTTTTTGTTCCGTAATCGGCATATTCTTAACTCGGAAAAAAGTATAAATAGAGAGGGATATGCCATATAAAATAAAGCCTATTAACGAAACAGATAGTATAAAACCGGCTGAGGGGACATTATCATTAAAACTAATATCCGTTATACCTGTGAGTAATGAAATTATTAAAATCGTTATAATCCAGAGAATTCTTGCCCCCACAGCTTTGAGAGGCCGAATAAAATGCAGATTTTTATTTTGTTCTGTTTTCTTTTTCACTATCCGAAAGCTATTGACGGGAAACTCTCTGTCATTAGGGTGATTTTGCAGTAATTCCTTCATTTTTAATCCATTAGTCTATGTTTGAACTATTTCTTCGTGGGATAAATAACCGGGTTTGGCAACCCAGGGAGAGAAATCACTGCCCGCGGTGACTCACCCTGATCCCATTGGAAATATTTTACGTAAAAAAGTTGCAGGAGATAAAGATGAATAAGCAAAAGAAAGACTAACAACCAGATATAACAGAATGTCATACTACACAACTTATTCTGATAACCTTAACAAGCTATTTGATACTATTGATATCACCTTGATTAATTATTTCGTAACTTAAATAATTTTATTATTTTTTATTCCGGGCTTAAAAAGAATAAGTTAAAGTGAGAGTGATGATTAATTTTGGCTATATTTCATACTTTGCTGTCACTGACAGCAAAGTATGCTTTTTAATCAATTCTCGTGTCACTGATATTTCACCAACGCCAGCCGCTGACGAATATCTTTCACTACACTGCGCACATGGGACTGTGATGAAGGTGTGACGGAACGTTCCGGCTCCTGTAAGAAGGGCTCTGGTACTCTGGCAGGCGCAGGTGTAACAGCAACCGGTTCAGCCGGTGCGTACAGTTTTCCTTCCCGTGCCCGTTTCATCATCGCCAGCAGCCAGCCGACCGGATTGCTGATTTTCCCTGCCCGTAACGCCTTATCCAGACTGCTCAACACGGTTTGTGACTGTTCAGCAGGCAGCGCTTGCAACTGGCTGTTCAGCATCGTCACCTCTTCCGGTTCCAGTTGTCGACAAAGCCCTTCTGGCAGAAAAAGAGTGGATTGCGGTTCTACGTATGTTTTTTTATTCACACTCTGTGTGAAAGAACGTACATAACAGTTCGGTTTAGTCGAACAACTATAAGAGCTTGATTTTTGGCTGAGTTCGGCATCGGAATTCAGGCTCTTTTGTCGCTCTGACTGACTCAGTTCGGTTTCCGAATCCGGTTTTATGTGACTGAGTTCGGTATGTGTTTCGCCTGACTGAAGTGAGTGACGCATCACTTTTTGCTGCGGCGTCTGCACCACATTCAGCCGTTCTTCCAGCAGACGGATATGACTGTAGCGATGGCGCATCATCCGGTCTTCTTTGATCTCCGTCAGCACCGCCCATGCGGTCTGGCTGATGGTGCGATTTTTACTGCGGCAGGCTTCTGCAACCGTATCCAGCCAGTGGGGATCGAGCGTTTCCGCATCGCGACAGGTCAGCGGTTCATCGTGCTGCGCATAGATATTGCCCCGTACCCGTCCGTGTTCATCGCGGATGCGTTTGCATAAACTCAGCCAGCCGGTTATTCGCAGCATCAGCAAGACCCGGCTGACGGTTTCACGGGAGGCTTTCCCTTTATAGGGGGAGGCCAGCAACACCTGCAACTCGTCATAGCTGGGGAACACGGCACCTTCATTATTCAGGGCATACAGGCGGATCATCATCCAGCCGGTTTTATCCAGTGGCGACAGGCGATCGTCCAGTAACAGACGGCGGGGATAGGCATCCTGAATATTGCCCATAAACAGCAGCCCACTGCGCAGCTGTGAAACATTATCGTCAGCACGTTGCGCCAGACGGATTTTCATTTTCTCGACGGTGTGAGCAATGATGCTGTCTGCTGACAGGTTTTTCATGATCCCTTTTCTCCGGTGTTAACCTGCAAAAATAATGTCAGGGCTGCACCCTGTCGCCAAAACAGGATGCAGAATGACACGACTTCAACACGAACTATTTACGGATTTCATTGTTGTAGCGTTCGTGGAGCATCAGCTCCCACGACTGCCCGTTATCCCGACTTAATAATCGCCAGAACAGGCCGATATTGATTTTCAGATACCCGGTACCTTTTTCTTTCAGCCGGATATAGTTGCGTTCACCCCGTCGGTAGCACCGTACCTGATATTGTGCCTTGCGACGTAGTGACAGTGGTGCTGTCACAGGCACATGCAGGCCGGGGATCATTTCGGTTAATCTTTCTGACATAATTTCTTTTATCTTTCTGTTATGCCTGCTTTTTCATCGTTTCAGGCATGTCACTCTGCTGCCACTCCCTGACCGCCCGCCAGACTGCCGTTAGCGAGACGCCGTGCTGTTCCGCGACACCCATCATGATATCCAGCCCTTCGGCACTGTCCGCATCGGGCATCGCGGCGGCTTGCCAGTGTTGCCACAGTTCGCGGTTCTCAGCTTCCGTTAAAGGCGTCCCCCGCCCCGGTCGTACCGTCATACCGGCAATCCGGCGGCGGGCAGCGATTTCCAGACTGGACAGGCCGAAAAAGTAGTGCATCAGTTCAATGGAGCCGCCCAGTTCCAGTGCCCGGTCAATGCGTTTCATCCGTTGCTGTTCGACGCGCGCCTGCTGTAAGAGACGGGCCAGATTGGTATGGTGAATATGCACATTCAGCACGGACACCGGACTGTTGCCCAGATAATGCAAATCCTCAATCGTCAGGCGTTGCAACATTAACATTTCATTGGGCGCGAGCCCCAGCGCCTCACAACGGCGGATATAGCCGTTCTTCAAATCCATCACCAGCTGCATCAGCAGGTTGTTGGTGGCTTGCGATAAATGATTCATCCACTTCCTCCAGTATCAGGCTAATCAAAACAGAGTGAACAACGGCCAGTATCACGACCGCGTTATCGTCTCTGCTGTAAGCGGGCGCTGAAGCTCACGCAGACGGCGGATCACCCGGATAAGACGCATAAACTTCACGGTCTGGGTATCATCCAGTAAAGGTACCTCCGCCTGCACCGCTGTGCCCAGCAGCAATGCCGTCAGTGTCAGCTCTCCGGTGTCAGCTGACGTTTCCCCGGTGAATGACAGCAGTAAACACGAAAAAGGGTGAGCCTCCTGACCATCAATCAGACAAAATCCGGCTGAACCGTCTTCCGACGTCGGCAGTAAATCACGGTCACAACCCATCACTTCCGCCAGTTCAAAGGCCAGCCGGAACGCCATGCTTTGCAGATGTTCGATATCATCCTGCATCGGGGAAATAGTCCAGACGGAGGTCACCGGCTCCAGCCCGGTCTGGGCAAAAGACAGACATTCAGTTTCAGACACAGCCTGATCCGGTTCAGGCAGCGTCTCAGCATCATCCGTGTTTTTCGATTGACTGGCGTGAGTAACCCGCTGTTTTTCGACTTGAGTGACAGACGGGGGTATTTTGTCGGTTGACGCCGACTCGGATGTGCAGTCAGACTCAGAGAGCGTTTCTGTTAGCGGGTTAGAAATTATTCGACAGTTCGATTCCGCATTCCGCACTCGAACCCGATGCGCATTATCCGGTTCAGGAACTTCTGTCTCCAGCAGAGTATCAGGCTCTGAAACGGCTGGCTCCGGCACGCTATCCGACACCGTAGTCTGCTCACCAAAGAGTTTTTTGCGGTTACGCTCTTTTGGATCGAGTTCCAGCATCCAGCGGTCATAATTGAGCTGCGGATGCGGTAGTGCCTGCAATAAATCGCCGATCAGTTCATCGCGGAACATCTCCGGTGACCAGATTTCCGGGGCATCAAATTTACGACAGCAGGTCCCAAAAACTTCGTCGAAGGTTAAAGTCGGTTCCGGATTGATTGTCGCAACATGGTGCTGCCAGACGGCATACGCGCTCTGTCGTAACGCCAGCAAGGGTTTTATCTGCGGAGCTCCCAACCCTGATCTGAGCAGATGAGGCATCCACGGGTGCAAGTATTTCACCGTGTGCTCCAGCCGGCTGATATGACTGTCACTGACAGGAAAACCAGCTTCACTGAGCAAGGCAGAAAGCTCCCGCAGTGTGATTTTTTTCTGTTTCTGCGCTTCATAGAGTGTTCTGGCTTTACAGACACCGAGGGCTTTTTCAATAAAACTGAGATCACCGCGCAGTTCGTTTTCCGCCAGATGCCCGATTACACACTGTAATCGCCCCGGCCACGGTTTAAACAGGCAGTGAATGCGATAAAAACGTTCATCCCCGGTCTCCTGCCACAGCTCGGACAGAATTTGATAGCGCGTATTCCCGCCATCACTGAAGATATAGACCTCATCGCCGTCCGGATCACGCGTCACTTTCGGCACCGTATCCAGCCCACGGGCTTTGATCGACGCCTTGATATCGTCATAACGCGGGTTACGACTGGTGCGGGGATTATCCGGATTGGGGCGTAGCTGATCTAATGTCAATACCATTGGCATTTCCGCCATCGGCTGACTGTCATTGAGGGTAGCCACGGCCTGTCGTCCCTGCTGTAACAAAGCATGGCCTAAATTCAACGTATTGCGTCCCATCATTTACCTCCCGACGCTGTCGATATCAGAAAAACGCGTACATGGACCATCAAATCGCACACGGATAATGCCCGTGGGTCCCTGACGTTGTTTACCAATAATAATTTCGGCAATCCCCGCATCCGGTGTTTCCGGGTGGTAGACTTCATCGCGGTAAAGATGAAGAATGAGATCGGCATCCTGCTCCAGCGAACCGGAATCCCGCAGGTCGCCGTTGTTCGGACGTTTATCGGCGCGGTTTTCGGCTTGCCGGTTAAGCTGGGACAGCGCCAGTATCGGGCAGTCCAGCTCTTTACCTAACGCTTTCAGGCTGCGGGAGATATCGGCAATTTCCTGCGTACGATTTTCCTGTCCGGGGGCGCACATCAACTGGAGGTAATCCACCATAATCAGGGCAGGTTTGCCGTATTGGCGGGTATAACGGCGGGCACGGGCGCGCAATAGCGCAGGCGTCTGGTGGCTGCAATCATCGATAATCAATCGTTGATCCCATTGGGCAAACTGATCCAGGCTCTGGCTGATGCGTCCCCATTGTTCATCGTCCAGCAGGCCACTGCGCAGCGCGGTTAATGCCACGCCACCTTCCATGGCAGACAGACGCAGCATCAGTTGTGAAGTCGGCATTTCCAGGCTGAAAATCTGTACCACCGCATCGTCCCGATACCGCAGCGCACCGAGACAACAGGCCAGCCCCAGTGCCGTTTTCCCCATGGAAGGACGGGCGGCCAGCAGAATGAGGTCACCCGCCTGTAAGCCACAGGTCATTTCATCCAGCGCCTGAAATCCTGTGGGAGTGCCAGTGATCCCATTGCGGCCCTGTATGCGCTCCAGATGGGCAATCAGGGCATCCGCCCCTTGCAGCAGGGTCACAGCCTGATGTTGCCGGGCGGTGCCTTTTTCCGCCAGATTAAACAAGTGACTTTCTGCCTGCTCAATCAGGGTTTCTGACCGGATATTGGGCTGAAAAACTTCCGCGCTGAGAGATTTACCCAGTGCCAGTAACTGACGTAACCGGCTTTTTTCTGCCACAATGCGGGCATACTCCTCAATATTGGCCGCACTGGGCGTGTTTTTGCACACTTCCGCCACATAGGCAAAACCACCGACGCTGTCTATTTGCCCCCGCTGTGTCAGCCTGTCAGTCAGGGTGATCAGGTCAAACGGACAGTTTTTTTCGCTCAGTTCCGCAATGGCCTGATAGATTATTCGGTGTGCCGGAAAGTAAAAATCGTCCGCCGCCAGCAGCTGAACAACGCTGTCCCAACGTTCATTCTCCAGTACCAGTCCGCCAATCACGCCTACTTCGGCATAAGCATAACTGGGTTCTGCTTCACTGATGGCCTGTAACGCATCATGATCCCGATTCATTGGTCACCTCCCTGTTGACGGCATTCAGTGCCCTCACTAAACGCTGTTGCAGATGCGGGGAAGAAACCCAGAACAAAACTTCTTTTGCGGTCAGATACTGCGGCTTGCCATTTTCCCAGCCACACTCCAGCAGGGCCAAATCATCCGGTGTACCGGGCATCAGTGACAGCTCGCGCAATTCATCTTCATGACGGGGACTGAAATGCTCGACGTTCTCAGGCGAAACCTCCCAGATAACGGGTAATAATGTCTGGAATTTCGCCAGTGCCGCTTTACGATCAGGCGCATCGACAAACACAAACCATTCATCCTGTGTATCCGTGAACGGTAATTCTGCATTGTCATAGCAAAAACAGATAGCTCGCCAGATAATATTCATTGCGCTCCCCCCGTCGGTTGGTTGACCAGCACGGCATCAAATTTCTCCTGCCATTCGGGAAACAGTTCACAGGCCAGACTGTGCATGGTCTGGGCGGCGGCGGGACTTTTGCGGGGAGTTTTATATTCCAGGCGATGAACAGGCTGGGCGCGAACGTGACCCAGTTTGTAGATATCCAGTAGATCTATCCGGGTGTTCAGCAACTGATAAACCTTTCTGCCACCCAATGCTGACGTATCGTAGCGCTGCTGGTCGATAATATCGGTCAGTTCATTGAGCGTGTCCCTGTCCAGATTGGTGCCTTCAATGCCATTGGCCAGTATCTGGATCAGCGGCAGCTGAATACCGTAATTTTCAAAGGATTGCAGTCGGGTCAGCATCCGCAACGTGCCGCGCAGGAACTCACGGACATCCGGCAGGATGGGTTTAATTATCCCCAGCACAAACTGAGTTGCAGTCAGTACCACCAGTTCTGTCATCACACCAGTCGCGCCTTTGGAGTCAATAATAATGACATCGTATTGATGAAACAGTGGATGTTGCAAAATATTGCGCAGGCGAAGACGCCCGTCAGGGGCGTGCAGCATCGCCGTCGGCAGGAGTTCATCGGGATCGTTGGAGACAATGATATCGAGATTGTTGATCACCGAGCGGGAAATGATCCGCTTCGATTCCCTTAGATCCACCGTCTGCATTAACACTTCATACAGCCCGGCGGGGGCTTCATATCCCAGGCTAAAAATACTGCTGGACGTGGGTTGTGAATAATCGGCATCAATCAGGAGAGTATTTAAACCAGCATCGGCAAAAAAGCCCGCCAGATTTGCAGCATGGGTGGATTTACCTTCGCCGCCTTTGGGAGAAATAATAGGAAGTATTTTCATTTTGCATACTCGGTTAATTGAGTAGCAAAACAAGAAAACCCAGGTTGTTAACAGTTTCTCAACTTAAGAGGGGATTGAAAATCCCCGTGTCCTTGGTTCGATTCCGAGTCCGGGCACCACTTCAACTTCCAGTGAAGTCCAGCCCAGTAAAACAATTCCTGTCAAATCCAGCAAAATCAACACTATTATCTATTTCTACGTCTAGTTTCGTCTGTTGCAATCAATATGCAGCGAAGGGCATAATTCGGGGCACTTACCGTTCGATTACAAGGATGCCCTTAATAATGAAACTAAACGCCCGGCAAATCGAAACTGCAAAACCCAAAGAAAAAACCTACAAACTCGCCGATGGCGGTGG
>NZ_LFCV01000096.1 GCF_001037465.1 Xenorhabdus khoisanae | reverse complement strand
ATTAACAGGTAATAGGTCTGCATACTCTTATAGAGAGTAAAACCAAACTTTTCTCTATTTTAGGAGAAAAGTTTGTTTATAACTGGCTATGTATGGATATGAATAGATTAAAAGCTTGAATAGAGGCTTTTATCAATTTGTGTTTTGGCTTTACATCAAAAAAATAAAATGTCAAACTCGAACTTGACGATTTTTCATATCGATGTTATTTCCACGATTGGATAGGATATATCTGATTATTTAACTATATGTTGATATAAAACTATTCGTACCTGCAAATATAGTTGTTTTCTTTTGCCTATTTTTTTAGGGAGATCTTCTGTATTTGTTATATAGGTAAACATTGGAATCATTCTCTCACCAATAATGAGTTGTTAGACAGTTCATGGTTGTATTAGCCAAAGGGATTCAAATATGAGTAAGAATAGTCCAGGTAGCGTAGCTCCGAAAGAAAGAATTAATATTAAGTATGTTCCTAACACCGGTGATCAAACCGCAGAAGTTGAATTACCTCTGAATCTTCTGGTTGTTGGTGACTTGAAAGGAAAGAGCGAAGATACGCCAATTGAAGAACGGCAAACAGTTTCTATCAATAAGAACAATTTTAATGCCGTAATGAATGAAGCGAACATCAACCTGACTTTTAATGTTCCTAACCGCCTCGATGAAAAAAGTGAAGAAGATCTATCAGTTAATGTAGATATAAAATCTCTGAGCGATTTTTCACCAGATAATATCGCGAAGAAAGTCCCTGAATTAAATAAACTTCTCGAACTTCGCGAGGCATTAGTTGCATTAAAAGGCCCATTGGGAAATATCCCAGCATTTCGTTCTCGCTTGCAGTCACTGCTGGATGATGAATCCGTTCGTGAGCAACTCCTGAAAGAACTTGAAATCGTCAATAAAAAATAACTGGTTAAAGGAATTTTTAAATGGCTCAGCACGAAGAAAACAGCACAGCTATTGCTTCTGGCGCAACGACCTCCTTGCTTGATGAGATTATGTCCCAGGCAAGAATGACACCGGAAAATGACGGCTACTACATCGCTAAACAAGGTGTTGCCGCGTTTATTGGCAGCATTTTGGATACTGGCTCTAACGAAGAACCTATCAATAAACTGCTTGTTGATAAAATGATCGTTGAGTTGGACAAAAAACTCAGCGAGCAGATGGATGAAATTATGCATGCCAAGCAATTCCAGGAACTGGAATCTTCTTGGCGTTCACTGAAAATTCTGGTGGATCGCACTGATTTCCGTGAAAACATCAAAATCAACATCATTCATGCCACTAAAGATGAACTGTTGGAAGATTTTGAATTCTCTCCTGAAATTATTCAGTCTGGTTTCTACAAGCACGTTTACTCCACAGGCTACGGCCAGTTCGGTGGTGAACCTGTTGCCGCCGTCATCGGTAACTATGCGTTCGGCAACACCACGCCTGACATCAAACTGATGCAGTACGTCAGTTCAGTGGGCGCGATGGCTCACGCGCCATTCCTGTCTTCTGTTTCACCTGAGTTCTTCGGTGTTAACAGCTTTACCGACCTGCCTGCCATCAAAGATCTGAAGTCTGTCTTCGAAGGCCCTTCACATACTAAATGGCGTGCACTGCGCGAATCAGAAGATTCACGCTACTTAGGTCTGACGGCTCCTCGTTTCTTACTGCGCCTGCCTTATTCCAATGTTGAAAACCCAATCAAGAACTTCAACTATCAGGAAAATGTCAGCCGTGACCACGAGCATTTCCTGTGGGGTAACACCGCGTACCTGCTGGCAAGTTGTCTGACTGACAGCTTCGCTAAATATCGCTGGTGTCCAAACATCATTGGCCCACAGAGCGGTGGTGCCGTGAGCGACCTGCCTGTTCACCTGTACGAAGCAATGGGTCAGGTTCAGGCGAAGATCCCAACTGAAGTTCTGATCACTGACCGTCGTGAATTTGAACTGGCAGAAGAAGGCTTCATCACCCTGACCATGCGTAAGGGCAGCGATAACGCCGCATTCTTCTCTGCAAACTCAGTGCAGAAGCCAAAAGTTTTCCCGAATACCCGTGAAGGGAAAATTGCGGAAACCAACTACAAGTTGGGTACGCAGCTTCCGTACATGTTCATCATCAACCGTCTGGCTCACTACATCAAAGTATTGCAGCGTGAACAGATCGGCTCCTGGAAAGAGCGCCAGGATCTGGAGCGCGAACTGAACATGTGGCTGAAACAGTACATTGCTGATCAGGAAAACCCACCAACTGACGTTCGCAGCCGTCGTCCTCTGCGTGCAGCCGAAATCAAGGTTCTGGATGTTGAAGGCGATCCAGGCTGGTATCAGGTTGCGATGCAGGTTCGCCCACACTTCAAGTACATGGGTGCAAGCTTCGAACTGTCTCTGGTTGGACGTTTGGATAAGGAATAATCATGGCTGCGCTGTACAGTTGGAACAGAGGCAGCTCTGCCAGTCTGTTTGAGCGCATTCAAGGGAAGAGCTCCGGCTCTTCCCATCAGTCAAGGATGCGTGCACTGCTTGATTCTATCAAGAAGCATTTGAATGAAGTGTTGAATTCCCGTCCCGGTGCGTGCCAAAGCGCCATTGACTTGGGTGTCATTGATCTTAATGACGCGACCGCAACATCGGTGGATTTCAAGCAAAGTATCGAATGGGCGATTGAAGAGTGCATCAGAAATTATGAGCCCAGAATATCAGCGGTTTCTGTCAGCGCTATCAATGATGATTCAGATCCGTTGCTGCTGAGCTTTCATATCAGCGCTGAAATCTCTCTGGATGATATCAACGACCTTGTGGAATTTAGCATCCAGTTGGATAACAACCGGCGCTACTGCCTGGAGCGATCTCAATAAATGTCATTTGAAAAATATTTCAGAGATGAGTTGAACTATCTGCGACAACTGGGGAAAGAAGCCGCAGTTGAGCGTCCTCATCTTGCCGCATTTTTGTCAGAACAAGGTTCTGACCCCGACGTTGAGCGTTTACTTGAAGGTTTTGCGTTCCTGACCGGCAACCTGCGGGCAAAGATTGATGATCAGTTCCCTGAATTGACCCACGGCCTGCTCAATATGCTTTGGCCGAACTACCTGCGTCCAACCCCCAGCATGACCATCATTGAGTATACCCCTGATGAGAGCGTTGTGACGAAAGCGACACAGGTTAAGCGTGGTACTCAGATTATGAGCCACACGCTGTCAACTCAGGATGATATTTATTCGAACGAAAAATCGGGCGGTAAAAAAGACGATCACGGTCGCTGCACCTTCACGCTCTGCCGTGATGTGTGGTTATTTCCACTTTCCATCCGCGACATTTCCGTCAATAACAGTAATGAGAACGGGATCATCGGCCTGAATTTTGCGTCAAAAACCGAACTGAACCTGCATGAACTGGAGCTGGGCAAACTGCGCTTTTATCTGAGTGGTGATAACTATACCACTTCCCAGCTCTATTTCTGGCTCTGCTATTACTTCAGAAAAGCGGAACTGGTCGTGGGCGATACCGTGATCCCGCTGCCCGATTTTGATTTTGTACCCGTGGGATTTGAGCGGGAAGATGCGCTGTTGCCTTACCCGAAAAATGCCTACATGGGATATCGCATTTTGCAGGAATATTTCTGTTTCGCGGAAAGCTTCCTGTTTTTTGATGTGAAAGGTTTCCCGGAACTGCCTGAAGATCTTAAAACCAAAGACTTCAAACTGAATTTACATTTTTCTCAGGCACTGCCACCAGAAGCCAAGGTCCGCCATGACACTTTTCGTCTGCACTGTACGCCGGCAATCAACCTGTTCCCGATGGACAGTGAAGCTATTGAACTCAATGGCAGCCAGACTGAATATCCATTGAAGGCCAGTTACAGTTTTCCGGATAACTACGACATTTTCTCCATTGACGGCGTGGAAAGCTGGCTGACAGGTGAAAATGGTGAACGCAGCCGTGCCCGTATCGGCGAACGTGTTTATACCCCGTTTGAGAGTTTCAATCACCAGATTGATAACGAAGACGAACGCTCAATGCGTTATTACCGCCTTCGGGTGAAAGAATCGCCTTTCCGCAGGGGATTGGAACATTTCATCTCATTTGTGCGGGGAGATGAATCCGATCTGCTCAGACTCAAGCTGAAAGAGAATGTCTCTATCAGTTTGACCTGTACCAACCGTGAATTACCGCTGGAACTGCGTGTTGGCGATATTAATTATCCCTCAATCGGCAGCCCGTCATTTGCGACATTCCGCAATATCACGCGGCCGTCAGTGCCTCTCTATCCTCTGCTGGATGGCGGATTGCATTGGTCACTGCTGTCAAATATGTCGCTGAACTATATGTCATTGCTGGATAGGGACGCGCTGAAACAGGTACTGCGTACTTACGATTTTCCAAGTATTCACAACCGTCAGTCCAAGCGTTCATCGCAGAAACGTCTTGATGCCATTGAAAAGATTGAAACAGAGCCGACAGATCGTCTGTTCCGTGGTCAGCCTGTGCGTGGATTGCGCTCAACGCTATATATCCGGCAACAGGCATTCAGTTCAGAAGGCGAGCTTTATCTGTTCAGTACGATTCTGTCACGGTTTTTCTCACTGTATGCCAGCGTCAATGCTTTTCATATGTTGAAGGTAATCAATCTAGATAATCAGGAATGTTATGAATGGCCGGTACAGATAGGTCAACACTCGTTGATGTAATCACGGAGCAGGATCCTGCCAAGCCACTGGCATTGGACATCTCACAATACAACTTTTACCAGTTGGTTGAGTTACTTAACCAGCTAGCGGTAGCGTGGGAAAAAACCGGAGAGACAGATCGTCCCGATCTGGAGTCTGTCCGTTTCCGATCCAGTGCCAGTCTGGCGTTTCCGACGCGTGATGTCATCTCACTCGCACAATCCAGGAAGGGATACTTCGAATTGGAAGTTTCCTTTATGGGATTGCACGGTAGCCAGTCTCCGATGCCGGGCTACTATCTGGATTCACTGGCATGGGAAGATGCTCAGGGAGAAAACCGCCTGACGGATTTTCTCAACCTTTTCAACCATCGCTTAATTACGCTCCTGCATCAGATCTGGCGGAAATACCGCTATTACATCTGCTTCAAGAAGGGCGGGGAAGATAACTTTTCCCAACGCATGTTCTCCCTTGTCGGTTTAGGCAGTGATGTCAACCGCCGGATGCTGAACATCAACCACAGCAAGATGCTGGCGTATGCAGGATTGTTGGCAAGCCCGGGCCGCTCACCGGAAGTGATATGCAGCCTCGTTTCCCACTGTTTTGATTTGCAGGATGTCACGCTGCACGGTTGGCAGTTCAGAAAAGTCACCATCCCGATGGATCAGCAGAATCGTCTGGGGGGAACCAATAAAGGGCAGAAAATCGGTGATACCGAACTGTCTGTATTGGGACAAAACTTCACCATCGGTTCATGGGTTGGGGATTACAGCGGAAAATTCCTGCTTAGCATCAACGACCTGACGCGTGATCGGTTTCTGTCATTCTTGCCTGATGGAAAGAACTATCTCCCTTTGGTGATGTTTATCTCCTTCGTCATGCGTAGCCAGTTTGCCTGGGAACTGCGTCTCGGTCTGGCTGAGAATCAAGTCGGCGGCATGGTGCTGGGGGCGAAGCAGAATAACCATCTGGGGTGGACCAGTTTTCTCGGCGAACCGGAAAAGAAACCCTTTGTCACAATTTCAGTTATGGAATAACGACTATGGAAAAACATCAACCAACCCTTTCATTGCGGGTTCTTAATAGTGAACAGCTGGAAAGTGGTAAAGCTGCCAATTGCCAGTTCTCGACACAGGGCGGTACGGTCGGTAGCAGTGAAAGCCACCTCTGGTCTGTGCAGGATCAGCAGGGAAATGTTCGTCCGTCACAATTCGCCATTAAATGGCAGGATGGGGCATTCTGCCTGCAAGTGCTTGCTGAGCCGGTGCAAATCAACAAGGCGACCCTGACGCCTCAGTCAAGTCTGATCCGTTTGCAGCAAAGCGATCAAATCAAAGTCGGCAATTTATCGATCAAGATCCACATCAGTTTTTCTGAATCAGATCGCGTTGATCCTTCAACCGTATCACCGGAATCATTGGTTTCCAGTTACAGCAACCCGCTGGATGCCATGATGGAAGGCGTGCCGCTACAAAAATCCGTGTTTGCCCATGATGAAAGTATTGCTCCGACGGTGATGCACCGTTTCAGTGATGATCCGCTTCGGGTACTTGACAGTGAAAGCCTGACCACGCTGAAACCGGAAGTTGAGGCCGACGATACGGAACAACTGTTGCCACCGGATCATTATCAATCACCGCCATTTGCTAACCCTATTTCTGATAACCGAGGCAGTGTTATGGATCAGGAGTTCCTTGATTTACCGGATATCGCTTCCGATCGGCAGTACGAAGATATGGATGTTGATCATGTTGCTATTACCCCTCTTATGCGAGGTCTGGGGGCCAGACTGCCTTTGCATGATAGCCAGCAGGCGAATGACTTTTTGCAAGAGATGGGCAAAACCATGAAAGCCGCGATTGAAGGGTTATTGGCGCTTCAACGCGAACAACACGGGCTGCGTGATAAACAACTTCGTCCTATCGAAGATAACCCGCTGCGCCTGAACATGGATTATGACACGACCATGCAGGTGATGTTCTCAGATCAGAAAAGCCCTGTTCACTTGTCTGCGCCGGCGGCAGTAGCGGAAAGCCTGCAAAACCTGCAACTGCACTATCAGGCCAACCGGGTAGCCATTTCTGCCGCGCTGGACACTATGCTGGAAGCTTTTTCCCCAGATCAACTGCTCCGCCGTTTCTCACATTATCGCCGCAGTAACGAAGTCAAAAATAAAGACGCATCCTGGGCGTGGGAAATGTACACCAATTACTACCGCGAATTAGCTTCCAGCCGTCAACAAGGGTTCGAAAAGTTATTCCGCGAGGTGTATGAGCAGGCTTATGACCGTGCATTACGTCAGGGCTTGGAGGAATCCAGCAATGACACATTCCGCTAGTCGCCGTATATGGGCTGTAGGGATTTTATTGCTGTCAGTGATGTTGCTGAACGGCTGTAGCAGTGCATGGAACGCAACAAAAAAAGTTGGTCAGGTTATCTGGGACCCTTCCACACCGGTAGGTAAACCTGATGATCAGGCTTCTGTTGCCAACATTACATTGCTGGCTGAACCCGACATCAACCCCAATGAAAGTGGTGAAGCGGCTCCTGTTGAAATGAATCTGGTTTATCTCAGTGAAGACTCTCGTTTTCTGGCGGCGGATTACGACCAGCTTGAAAGCGACAAACTCGAAAAGGCACTGGGGAAAAACTACATCGATCATCAGGATTACACGCTGCTGCCGGGGCAATACAAGCCTCTGGAAGCCATCACACTGGAAAAGAAGAACCGTTACATCGGTGTCATCGTTCACTATGCAGATGCAAACCAATCTGAATGGAAAAAGATCATCCGGGTAAAAGACATTGGTCGCCATTACCACATCTTGGTGCATGTCAGAAATAACGACGTCGAACTTAGAAAAGAGGAGGAGTAATCATGCCAGGTAAAAATCGGGTGATTTGGCACGAAGGATTATTCATCAAGCCACAACATTTTCAGCAACAACAAAAACACATTGATTATTTGGCACATAGCCTTGTTTCAGTATTGACACCTTATGCGCATGGTTTCAGCTCTCTGAGCATCAATGATGATCTGCTTAAACTGGGACGCATTGGGATTACCGAAGCCAGCGGCATTATGCCTGATGGCACCTTATTTTCGGCACCCAGCCAGGACTTGCTGCCAAAACCGCTGGATATTGAAAATATCAATGACCTGAAAAGCAAAGATATTTATCTGGCGTTACCCATGTCCAGCGATACCATCCGGGAAATTGCTGATCGGGATGCAGAAATCCAGAGTGCGGTGCGTTATCGGGAATTGCCGACGGATATTCGTGACCTGCATACCAAGGGCGGTGATGCCTTCATGCTTAACCTTGCTCAATTGACGCCAGTCCTGATGCAAGGTTCAGAGGATATGAGTGCGTACACAGCGATCCCATTGTGCCGTATCAAAGAAAAACAAAAAGACGGCACTATCGTTCTGGATAACGAATTTATCCCGACGTGTTTGTCGATCTTCGTGGCTGACAAACTCAAGCGTTTCATGGTGGAAATCGATGGCCTGCTGACAGAGCGTTCAAGAACACTGGCTAAACGTATCGGTTCGCCGGGCCAGCAAGGTGTTGCGGATGTAGCGGAATTTATGATGCTGCAATTGCTTAACCGTGTTCAGCCGTTGTTCAACCATTATGCAAAACAAACCGTTCTGCACCCGCTGCATTTATATACCGAACTGCTCCAGACGTGTGGTGAGCTGAGAACCTTCACCGATGCAAGCCGCCTGCCGGGGAATGTATTGGCGTATGACCACAATAACCTGACAGATACTTTTCAGGATGCAATGCACGCAATCCGTGATGCGTTGAACGTCGTTCTGACACCACGTGCAACGTCGATTGCCCTGAAACAGAACGAAGGCGGTATCCGTGTGGCAACGCTCCACGACAACGATCTGCTGCGTAAAGCCGAATTCGTACTGGCAATCAGCGCCAGCACGCCGCAGGAACAATTGCGTCGTCAGTTCGTTCAGCAAACCAAAGTCACTTCGATGGAAAAAATCCGCGATCTGGTCAGCGTTCAGTTGCCGGGCGTGCCGTTGATTGCTCTGTCCGCAGCACCTCGCCAGTTGCCGTATCACTCTGGATATACCTACTTCCGTCTGGATCAGAAGAGTCCGGCATGGAAAGAAATCCAGCAGGGAAATTCCATCGCATTCCACGTATCAGGGGATTTCCCTGACTTAGATATGCAGCTCTGGGCTATCAGGGGCGGTAAGGAATAATCATGAGTGATATCAATGTTGACAGTCTGTCGCTGGAAAAGTCTGAAACGCTGAAAACATTTCAGCATCAGTACCAGCTACCGTTGCGGGGTGAAAGCCTCAACCCAATGATCGATGCCGCCACCCCGTTGTTGGGGATGGTTTTACGCTTACAGGACATGAATGATCAGGCACTGCCGGACAAGCTTTACCAACAGGTTGTGACTGACATTCGAGCCATTGAGCAGTTTCTGCAAACGAAGGGTTATGAACCCGGCGCGATTGTTTCATTTCGTTACGTACTGTGCACCTTCATTGATGAAACCGCGTTGGGGCACGGTTGGAACAGTCAGAATGGCTGGTTGAAGCAATCACTGCTGGTTCACTTCCACAATGAAACCTGGGGAGGTGAGAAAGTTTTCGTGTTGCTTGAACGCTTAATGGGAGAGGCTCAGCGTTACCAGCATCTGCTGGAGTTCATTTACCTCTGTCTGTGTCTGGGATATCGCGGACGTTACAAAGTCAGCACCCAGAAAAGCGATGACTTTGAGCGCCTGTTCCGCCGCTTGCAACAACAGCTTCACTCACTGCGCGGAGATGCGCCGCCGACCACGCTGTACGTCAATATCAACGAGAGTGATGCGCGTTATCGCCTGAGCAGACGATGGACTATCAAACACCTGTTCTGTATCAGCGCAGGTTTGCTGATTGCCATTTACAGCTTCTATGCCATTCGCCTCGGTGATCAGACCCAAGACATATTAAAGCAGCTAAGTAACTTATTGAGATAGGAAGTCGCCATGATTCAGATTGATCTGCCCACTCTTGTAAATCGTTTAAACCCGATGACCCGCCATGCACTGGAAGCGGCGGCGGCATCTTGCGTCAGTCAGCAACAACCTGAAATCACAGTTGCACAACTGCTGCTTCACATGATCGATACCCCACTCAGTGATGTGCGACTGATTCTAAATAAAGTAGACATTGATAAAGATCTAGTGAAAGAACAACTCGATCAGGTGATGACGCATCATCAATCGATTGTGCAGACTTACCCCAATTTCTCCCCGATGCTGGTGGAGTGGTTGCAGGATAGTTGGTTGCTGGCCTCTACAGAAATGCAGCACAGTGAACTACGCAGTGGCGTGATGCTGATTGCATTGCTGTTCAGCCCACTGCGTTATCTGGCACCACAAACTGCGCGTTTGCTGGCGGGTATCAACCGTGAATTGCTCCGCCAGAATTTTGCTGAATGGACAAATGGCTCTGCCGAGCAACCTTTTGCTGCCAGCGATAAAGAGGGGCAGGGGGTACATCCGGCAAACAGCGACAGCCTGCTGGCGCGTTTTACCCAAAACATGACCGAACAAGCCCGTCAGGGCAAACTCGATCCAGTTTTGTGCCGTGATAATGAAATCGATCTGATGATCGACATTCTTTGCCGTCGCCGCAAAAACAACCCTATCGTTGTCGGTGAAGCCGGTGTAGGTAAAAGTGCCCTGATTGAAGGTCTGGCATTGCGCATCATTAACGATCGCGTACCGGATAAATTGCGCAACAGTGAACTGATGACACTGGATCTTGGGGCATTGCAGGCGGGTGCTGCGGTTAAAGGTGAATTTGAAAAACGTTTCAAAGGCATCATGGCTGAAATTAGCCAGTCGTCAAAGCCCATCATCCTGTTTATCGATGAAGCCCACACTCTGATTGGTGCCGGTAACCAAGCGGGTGGTCTGGATATCTCCAACCTGCTGAAACCCGCACTGGCACGTGGCGAACTGAAAACCATTGCGGCGACTACATGGAGTGAATACAAAAAGTATTTCGAAAAAGACGCTGCCCTGTCCCGTCGCTTCCAACTGGTGAAAGTTTCTGAGCCAACCGCAGACGAAGCCACAGTTATCATGCGTGGCCTGCGTGCCATTTATGAACAGGCACATGGTGTTCTGATTGATGATGAAGCGCTGAAATCCTCTGCGGTATTGAGTGACCGTTATCTCTCCGGCCGTCAATTACCGGATAAAGCGATTGATGTACTGGATACGGCCTGTGCCCGTGTTGCTATCAACCTGACTTCACCACCACGTCAAATCTCTTCGTTGACGACCGAATTGCACCAGATGCAAATGGAAATCGACGTGCTGGAAAGAGAACAACGTATGGGGCTGAACGTCCATGCGGAGCGATTGGAAGAGCTGCAAAACCAGCAGAAAGAGATTCAGGGGCAACTTGCTGAGCTGGAAAGTAACTGGCAACAGCAACAGGAATTGGTGAAACAGATCATCGACCTGCGCAGCCAATTGTTGGCTGATGATTCTTTATCGGCTGATGCAGAAAAAACGGCCGAAACCACCGTTGAAAAAGCGGTTGAAGAAATTGCTGAAAACGCGGAAGAAAATGAAGCGGACGAGCAAGACAAGGCCGTTGAAGAAGCCGAAGCAGTCGAAGAAACTGGAGCAGTCGAAGAAACTGCCGATGAGCGATTTACCGATGAACAATCCCTGATCGAAAAACTGGCGGTGCTTAACGCACAATTGGCAGAGCTACAGCAGAAAAAAACTCTGGTTTCTCCACACGTGGACAAAACCCAGATTGCGGCGGTCATTGCTGAGTGGACAGGCGTTCCACTGAACCGCTTGTCACAGAGCGAACTGTCCATCGTCACTGAACTGCCGACTCACTTGGGGCAAAGCATCAAAGGGCAGGAAACAGCGATCCAATGCCTGCATAAACACCTGCTGACCGCCCGTGCGGACTTGCGCCGTCCCGGTCGCCCTCTGGGGGCATTTCTGCTGGTGGGGCCAAGCGGTGTCGGTAAAACCGAAACTGTCCTGCAAATTGCGGAACTGATGTTCGGTGGTCGCCAATACCTCACCACCATCAACATGTCTGAGTTTCAGGAGAAACATACGGTTTCCCGCCTGATTGGTTCACCTCCGGGTTACGTCGGTTATGGCGAAGGTGGCGTGCTCACCGAAGCTATCCGCCAGAAACCGTATTCCGTTGTTTTGCTGGATGAAGTGGAAAAAGCGCACCCGGATGTACTGAACCTGTTCTATCAGGCGTTCGACAAAGGGGAACTGGCTGATGGAGAAGGACGCATCATCGACTGTAAAAACGTCGTGTTCTTCCTGACTTCCAATCTGGGTTACCAAACCATTGTAGACAATGCTGAGCAGCCTGATCAGCTCAACGACCTGCTTTATCCCGAATTGGCGGCATTCTTCAAGCCGGCACTGTTGGCACGTATGGAAGTGATTCCTTATCTGCCGCTGGGCCATGAAACACTGAAAACCATCATTCAGAGCAAGCTGGCCCGACTGGATACGCTGCTGACTCAACGTTTCAACGCCGAAGTCACTATCAGTGATGAAGTCTCGGAAGAGATCCTACAACGTGCTACCCGTGCAGAAAATGGTGCCCGTATGTTGGAGTCCATCATTGATGGCGCACTGTTACCGCCGGTTTCATTACTGCTGTTGCAGAAAATGGCTGCGGGGACACAAATCAGCGCTATCCGCTTAACCGTAGCAGAGCACGAGTTTCAGGCAGAGGTTGAGGAGGCAGAATAATGAAACAGCGGCTGAAAAGCGCGTTAGCGTTATTGGACGATGACACTATAGAACAACTGGTTGACCATTTTTTGCGGGTCAGCCATAGCTCGCGTTTTGATGCCCTGTTGGTTTTCCTGCTTAACATCACTGAAAACAGGCTGGAAAGCTACAACCTGCCGGAACCTCAGCAGACCAATTCACGTCGGCTGCATGTGGCTATCGATGACGTTAATAATCCGTTGATACAAGTATTACGCAAGGGAACCCCAACAGTTTGGGATTCCCTTAATCACGGGGCGCGCATTGATGATCCTTACTTCCGCACGTTTATTGCAGAGTTACCGCATAACTGTGGGTTGTACGGCATTCCCCTGTTTGACTGCAACGGGCAGGCTTGCGGTGTAATCGCCATATTTGCCGAAAATGTCAACCATTTCACCAACAATGAAAACATGTTCGGCATTTATTGCCATGTTATGCAGCATCGCCTGAAAAAATTGCAGGAACTCGAACAACTGCGCGGACAGTTACGCCAAATCCGCCAGGTATTTCAGGTTCAACGCCAGAAAGAAAAACAATTGGATGAACTGCTTGCCTCCCTGAGTGAATCGAAAAACCCAGCGGCAGTCAGCAGTATCTCCGTGGATTACAGTCATATCGATAATCTGCCAAAGGCCATAGAAGAATTTGAAAGCGCCGTGTTGGTTCAACGTCAGCGTCAGTTTGGTAACGACACCCGATTGATTGCGCAAAGCTTGGGCATTGCCCAGCGGACGTTGGTTTACAAACTGGCTAAATACGGGTGTAGATTATGAATATTGTTTTAATTATCAGCTCATTACTCGCGTCATTGGCAGGGAATCCTAAGCTTGCGGCGGTGGTAGAACCAAAGGAAGCAGTCGCGGTAAAGGAAGAACAAAATTTAGATGAACTGTATAACTGCCGTTTTGAGCCGTCTCCTCTTATCCGGCTGGCATGTTATGACAGTGCGTTGAATAACCTCAAGTTCAAAACTGTACAAATTCCTATCGAAAATATGGGGCCTTCATGGCGGCAGGCGATGGAACAGGAGATGAAACGCACCGATTACTCCACTGATTTCATTGTGAAGCAGGGAGAGAACGGTGAGGCCCCGATTATCCTGACCACGCCCGCGCTTGGGGTAGCACCCCCGCGTCCCGTATTAATGCTGAGTTGCATCGACAGTATCACCCGTTTGCAGGTGGCACTGCCTAAAGCCGTGGAATCCGGTGTTGTCACTGTGACAACAGATAAAGCCGAGTACCGAACTGAATGGTTTGTGCGCGAACACGGTTACTTATGGGAATCCAGCCGTGGCTTACCGGGCATTGAGGAAATCAAGCGCCTGATGAACAGCGAACGGGTGACCATTACGGGCAGTAATGGCCACCAGATAACCTTTAACATTTCTCAGTTGGAGCAGGCAGCCAAACCATTGCGCGCTGCTTGTCGTTGGTAATCGACATGGACATCAGAACACAATTTGACTGGTTCGGCTCTCTGTTGGCTCCTTTGTCCGATGAACAGATTGGCAAAGCGCTGGGAGATGGTGAACCTTCATGGGAATACATTGACGGCGAAATGATCAAATTTGGCTCGCTGTCGCATAGTTCGTTGGATATTGAAGAGATCCAGCGGCAGGCATTGCAACTGCTGAGCGAAAACTGCAAGGATTTCCGGTTGATGGTGCACCTGTTGCGTACTTTGCAACATGCCGGCAATGCGGCTGAGTTGATCCTCGCCCTGGAATTATTGACTGAGTATGTCAAAAACTACTGGGAAAAGGCTTGGCCAGTCAAACCGCTGATAAAGCGTCGGCTGGCGCAGCAGGTACTCAAGCGTTTTGAGTCCGCGCAAGGCAGTTTCATTGAACGGGCGAACAAAAATGAACGGGATGATGCACAAGGTGCGTTTGCACACTTGGCTCAATGCTGGCATGCCAATGAACCGGAACTTGCCAAAGAAGTTGACCAACTGCGTATTCGTTATAACCGTCAGCCAGAAACCGCACCGACAGCCCCAAAACCGGCTCCGGTAGCGACTGCGCCGGCATCCACGATGGAGTCCGGGGAACCCACGTCCCAGACCTACGCAGCTGCGCCGATGCCAGAAGTGGACGTTAACAGCTCAAGCGAAAAAGCGTGGAAGCAGACCCTGATGACGGTAGCCGATTTGCTGTGTGAACGGCATCCCGAATCTCCCATTGGTTACTCCCTGCGCCGTCACGCTGTCTGGCACACCATTACCACGGCACCCATGGCGAATGCGACAGGCAAAACCCCGTTGGCACCGACTGCTGCGGATCGCACAGCCGATTATCTGGCGCGATTGCCGACGGCGGACAACAAATTGCTCCGGCAAATTGAACAAAGCCTGACGCTGGCACCTTATTGGCTGGATGGGCATGTCATCGCCGCACAGGCCGCAGCACAATTGGGTTATGTGAACGTCGCGCTGGCCATTCGTGACGAACTGAACGCATTTCTGGAACGGTTACCTGTGTTGAAAACCTTAAGTTTTTCCGACATGAGTCCGTTTATTTCTCCAGAAACCCTCAACTGGCTCACACCTGAACCAGCGGCAACGGGCAACGGTTCCGTTTCTGCTGATCAGGAAGCTATCTGGCAGTGTTTCCAGCAACAGGGGTTAGAAGCGGCCCTGAAAATGTTGGAAGAACACCAGCAACAGCTTACCGAGCCACGGGATCAATTCTACGGTCAATTGCTCAATGCCCAATTGCTTGAAGAAGCGGGCATGACGGCGCTGGCTCAACAGCATTACCGGAACTTGTTACACACTGGACAACACATGTTACTCACTCAATGGGAACCCGGCCTACTGACTTTACTGGCTGAAAAACTTCCTTCCTCCTCTAAGGATACGGCTTCAAACAGGAGCGTTAACCCATGAAATGGCCCTCTTTGTCATCTTTGGCACCTTTGAAATCGGCCTTACCGGCGCTGTCGAAGTTTAAGTCGTTGCCACGTCTCAAGGCTACAATGGCACTGATTCTGGCGCTTATCCCCTGCCTGCTCCTGATAGCGGTTTGGTGGTGGGGACCAGAATGGAACATCCGCAATGACTATCCGCTGGAAAGTCTCGCGGCCCGCTGGCTGGCAACCGCCATCATCATCATGATAGTGCTGTTCTGGATTGGCATGAAAGCGTGGCGTCGCTTGCGGACACTGGAAAAACTCAATCTTGACGTTGAACTGAAAGTGGTGGATCCGGTTCGGGTAGATATTGAACATCAGGATCGCTACCTCGACCACTGGAAATCCCAGTTGCAACGCCACTTGGACTCGTACAATTACTTGTACGAACGCCCGTGGTACATGGTGATCGGTAGCCAGAAGAGCGGTAAAACCTCACTGATTAAAGAAGGCTATAAGCTATCCGAAATCGCGGCACCGGAATATCTGCGTCAGGATGGAGACATTCCACTGATGCTGCGCTGCTGGTTGGGGGAAAAAGCGGTCATCATCGATCCGAAAGGCCAGTTGATTGACCAGCCCGTCCCGCTTAACAGTGACAAGCCACAAATCAACAGCCGCCTGTGGGAATCGCTGCTGAACTGGCTGACCGAAAACCGTCAGCGCCAGCCACTCAACGGGATTATTCTGACCGTTGATACCCTGCGCCTGCTGACGGATAGCCGCGAACAGCGTGAACGTTACGTGCGTGAAATTCACCAGCGTTTACAAGACATTCGTCTGACCTTCCACAGCCAGTTGCCGCTCTATCTGGTCATGACCAAAATTGACCTGCTGTACGGCTTTGAAGCGATGTATCAGTCACTGGATCGCAAACTGCGTGACGAGATCCTCGGTGTGACATTCAGCCTGAATAACCGTGATGAAAAAGCGTGGCGCGGTGAACTGGAACAGTTCTGGAAGCAGTGGATGAACAACCTGAACACGGCCATGCCAGACATGATGCTGAACAATGTGGATGCCAACCAGCGCAGCGCCCTGTTCAGTTTCACCCGTCAGATTCAGGGCTTGTACAGCTATATCGTCCAGATGCTGGATGACATTTTGTATAACGATGAACACCATCGCCCGACCCTGCGCGGGGTTTATCTGACCTCGGCGCATCAGGTAGGGCAGATGGACGACCTGTTCACCCAATCTGCTTCGGCGCAGTATCATCTGGGTTCACAGGCGTTCCCGACTTGGCCGGCGGGCGACACCCTGCCGTACTTCACCCACTCCCTGTTTGAAAATGTTTTACTGGCAGAGCCGAATCTGGCGGCTGAAAATCGTATCTGGCTGAGCCGCAACCGCCGCCAGTTGTATACCTTCTCCACGGTGAGCGCACTGGTCATCATGGCGATGTGGGGTGGCTGGCATTATTTCTACCAGAAAAACTACCGTGCGGGTGAAGAGGTACTGGCACAGGCGAAAAACTTCCTGTCCATTCCCCCGCCGCAAGGCGATGACCGCTACGGCAACCTTCAGTTGTCACAGCTTAACCCGATCCGTGACGCGACGCTGGCTTACGGCAACCACCGTGAAAATAAATCCTTCCTGACTGACATGGCGTTGTATCAGGGCAGCAGCGTTGGGCAACGTGTGGAAAGCACCTATGTGGAACTGCTGGAACAGCGTTTCCTGCCCTCCCTGATGCAGGGGCTGCTGGATGATCTGAATAACGCCCCGGCAGGCAGTGAGGAAAAACTCGAGATCCTGCGTGTGATGCGCATGATGGAAGATAAAAGCAAACGTAATAATGGGCTGGTCGAGCAGTACATGCGTGAGCGCTGGAGTAAAGCGTTCCACGGCCAGCGTAATGTGCAGGAAGCGTTGCTGACTCATCTGGATTACGCCCTGGATACGACCGACTGGAAAGAGAAGCGGGATAAAGGCGATCAGGACGCTATCGATCGCTTCGCCCCGTTTGTGAAGCCGATGCGACAGGCCCAGCAGGAGCTGAAAACCCTCTCCGTCAAACAACGGGTTTACCAGAACCTGCGGATCAAGGCACAGGACGTCCTGTCCGCGCCAATCAACCTGCGTGACCAGATTGGCCCGAGCTTTGACGACGTGTTTATTGCCAGCAACGAAAAACGGTTGGTGATCCCCCAGTTACTGACCCGCCACGGTCTGATGGATTACTTCGTCCGGCAGAAAGGTGAACTGACGAAACTGACCGAGATGGATAGCTGGGTACTGAACATCACAAAGAATAATCAAGATAAATCCAACGAAACGGGATTATCACAGCATAACGACCAGTACAGTGAAGAAGATCAGGAAAGGATTCAGGGCGAGATCAATGAACTGTATTTGGCCGAGTACACCGCCACATGGCGGGCGTCGATGAATAACCTCGAAATACGTGACTTTGATGATCTGCCGCAGGCCATCAGTGCCATCGAACAGGTGATCAGCGGTGAGCAACCTGTCAAGCGGGCACTGCAAATCCTGAGTGATAACACCAACCCGCCGGTGATGGGTAATTCACTGAGCCAAAAGGAAAAAGATGCTTTGCTGGCGCAGTCGGATTATAAGCTGTTAAACCGCATCAGCCATGACTTTGCGCCGGAAACCGGGGTGCTGGTTGAACGCGGTGACAAGGGCAGCACACTGCAAAGTGTCTACCAAAAACTGACGGCATTGCACCGTTACCTGTTGGCGATCCAGAACTCGCCGGTACCGGGCAAAGCCGCCTTGCAAGCGGTGCAGATGCGTCTGGACAAGAACAACAGTGATGCCATTTTTGAAGTGCAGCAGATGGCGAAAACCTTGCCGGAGCCGTTGAACCGTTGGGTGGGTGAGCTGGCTGAACAGGCGTGGCGTGTGGTGATGATGGAAGCGATACGTTCGCTGGAAGTGGAGTGGAACGACTCCGTGGTCAAACAGTACAAGACCTATCTGGCGGGCCGCTATCCGTTCAACCCTAACGCCCGTGAAGAAGTGCCGTTGAGTGAGTTTGAGCGCTTCTTCCGCCCGGGCGGCACACTGGATGTCTTCTACCAGCAGAGCCTGAAACCGTTTGTGGATAATGGCCTGACCACGGGCACGGACGGCAAGATCCTGATCCGGCCGGATGTGATGAAACAGCTGGAAACGGCGAATCGTATCCGGACCACCTTCTTTACCCCGCAGAACGGCCTCGGCACCCAGTTTGCCATTGAACCCGTCAGCCTGACCGGCAACAAACGCCGCGCCCTGCTGAACCTCGACGGCCAACTGGTGGATTACTCTCACGGCCGCAGCAATGTGGCGCGTCTGGTCTGGCCGAACTCCATGCGGGCCGGCACCGAAAGCAAGCTGACCCTGATGCCGGACAGAAGCAATCAGGCCCCGCGCGCCATCAGCTTCACGGGGCCGTGGGCCCAGTTGAGACTGATCAACAGCGGCAAGCTGACCAACGTTCAGCCGGGCTTCTTTGACGTGCGTTTCAACGTGGACGGGGGTGAGATGACCTACCGCATCTACGTTGACGAATCGGACAACCCATTTGCGGGCGGGCTATTCAGCCAGTTCAAACTGCCGGACACCCTCTATTAAGGTGACGACCTTCTGTACCGCCCCCTGCCTTCGGGCAGGGGTTTTTTTAAGGAGAAAAGCGAGAATATGAGCGGGCACCCTGAAAATCTCATCATCCGGGCGGGCGGCAGTCCGCTGAACCTGCCGGAATTTGCCGTTATCCGCGATGAAATCAACAAAACCAGCCATCCGGCACAACCGGAAGTCAACTGGCCGCTGGTGGAATCCCTGTCCCTGACGATATTCAAAACCAACGGCGTCGATTTGCAGACGGCGATTTACTACACCCTGGCGCGGATGCAACTGAACGGGCTGGCGGGTTTCACTGAAGGCTGTGAACTGCTGGCCGGGGTTATCGTCAGTGAGTGGGACACGCTGTGGCCGCCTCAGCCGCAGGTACGGACTGACTTGCTGGAGTGGTTCCACACCCGTACCGGCAGTGTGTTACGCCAGCTGGATTTTGCCGCCGGTGACCTGCGGATGATTTACCGCGCCGAACGGGCACTCCAGCTGATTATCGACCGGTTACAGCAATCCGACCTGAAACGCCTGCCGCGTGTTGAGAACCTGTTGTGGTTCTTCCAGAACTCAGCGAAAAAGCTGGAAAAACCCCGGCAAGTCGCCAAACCGGCGTCACAGCCGGTACAGATGCCGCCTTTAGTCTATCTGTCCCAACAATCGGAAGCGGAACAGGAAACTGCGCCACCACCGCCGCCGCCGCGCACTGACAGCCCGCCCGCGGCCGGGCACCCACAGCGGGTTCGCGTCCAATTTCCTGAACAACCGCCGAAAGGCTTAAGTGCGTGGCAAGGGTTTGGCCTCGGGGCTTTGTTGGGGTTACTGGTTTTGGTGGGCAGCGGGCTGCTGTTCTACAAACCGCTGCAACAGCAACTCAACGCCATCACGGCCCAACCCACAGGGGCCCGGCTGGCCTGGTTGTACCGGCCCGAACTGGAAAATTATCAGAACCAGCTGGATAGGCTGGCGGAAACCCCCGTGCTGGCAACATGGGAAGCCGCCCGCACCCTGAAAGGCACGGCAGAGCAAAATTGGCCCGCGTCGCCGAGCCAGCGGCACATCACCCGCCAGTGGGAACAGGAAATGGCCGCGCGTATTGACAGCATCCCCCTGAAAGGGAACTGGCATACCACCCGCGACCAGCTTCAGCAACTGGCGGACAAAATCCTGTTGCAGGAGCGGACCCGCGGCAGTTTCACGCTGTCCTACCTGAAAACCGCCATCTATGACATCCAGCGCAGCCACGGCAGTGACATCCCGCTGGAAGAGCTGCTGCGTCAGTTGAGTGTCTACGCGGCGAAAGGCGAGCCCGCCCCGCCGGTACTGCTGAAAGGCATCGATGAGCGCTTTAACGCCCTGCTCGGCCGCTATGACCGGTTGCGTCAGGCGACAGAACAACGGGAAAGCCGCACCGATAACCATATTGAGAAAAATAGCGAAAGCAGTACCCAACGCCATGAACAAGCCGTCATCACTGACGGCGGGCATTAATCAGGGAGACACAGTATGTCGATGAAAAAGCGCATTGCGAAACTTCAAGAAGGGCAGGCCCTTGTCCGGCAGGGGCAGCAGGCCGCCCAAATGGTGCAGCAGGTGGCGGGGATGCCGGGGGGCTTAAGCGGCGGCAGTGCCGGAGGCGGCATTGCCGGCAGCACCGGCGGCTTTGTCAGCGGCGCTCAGCGTGCGGCTGGCGGCCAGGGCTTGGCGGCACGGGCCGCCAGCGGTCAGAATGCGGCAACCAAAGCCCTGCAAAAAGCCGGCGCCATGTTAGGCGGCGGGGGCAGCGCCCCCAGCGGGCTGCAATTTACCCTGACGGCGGGGGGGCTGCCCCCGCAGACCTTTGTCGTCACTGATTTCGCGCTGACGGAAGGTTTTTCTCAGCCATTCAACCTGAATGTCGGGCTGGCGAGTGCCGACCCGGCCATTGATTTTCCGGCCGTCCTTGACCGCTCTGCGACCCTGACCATCTTGCAGGACGGTGTTGAACAGCGCAGCATCACGGGGATGGTGGCCCGCTTTGAGCAGGGGAATACCGGGTTGCACCAGACCACCTACCAGATGACCCTCCGCCCTGACCTGTGGCGCACGACCCTGCGCCAGAACTCGCGCATCTTCCAGCAGCAGGACATTGCCACCATCATCACCACCCTCCTGAAAGAGCACGGCATCCGCGACGTGGTGTTCAGCCTGCGCCATCCGCATCCCGAGCGGGAATTCTGCGTGCAGTATCAGGAAAGTGACTTTGTTTTCCTGCAACGCCTGACGGCGGAAGAGGGCATCTTCTACTTCTTTGAATGCGGTAACGGCCGTAACACCCTGGTGTTTGCCGACGACGCCGGCTCCGTCCCGCCGGGCATCGTCATCCCTTATCAACCCGGCGAAGGCAGCACCCTGGGCGAGCCTTCCGTGAGCAGCCTGACCTACAGCGCACAGGTGCGCCCGGCCCAGGTTGAACTCAAAGACTACACTTTCAAAAACCCGGCCTGGGGGGCTGAGTTCCGGGCGCAGATGAAGGAAGAAACCCTGCAGGAAATGTACTACGAGCATTACGATTACCCGGGCCGCTTTAAGGACGAAGCCCATGGTGAAGCCTTCACCCGCTACCGCCTTGAAGCGCTGCGCAACGACGCGGTGATGGGACAGGGCCGCGGTCATGCCATCGCGGTCCAACCGGGCCGGCTGTTCACCCTGACCAACCACCCGCGCCCTGACCTCAACCAGCCGTGGCAGGTCGTGGGAACCAGTCATTCCGGCAGCCAGCCGCAGGCCCGGGAAACCGCCGCCGGTGACAGCGGCACCACCCTGCACAGCCACTTCAGCTTTATCCGCCATAACCAGAGCTGGCGCCCGGCCCCCTTGCCGAAACCGGTGGTTGACGGCCCGCAAATCGCCAAAGTCGTGGGCCCGGCGGGGGAAGAAATCTTCTGCGACCAGTACGGGCGCATCCGCCTCCAGTTCCCGTGGGACCGTTACGGCAACAGTGATGACCACAGCTCCTGCTGGATACGCGTCACCCAGCCGTGGGCGGGACAGGGCTGGGGCATGCTGGCCATTCCCCGTATCGGCCAGGAAGTGGTGGTGGACTTCCTGCACGGCGACCCGGACCAGCCGATCGTCACCGGCAGAACCTATCACGCCAGCAACATCCCGCCGGGCGGGTTGCCGGGCAGCAAAACCCAGATGGCCTTCCGCTCCAAGACCCACAAAGGGGAAGGGTACAACGAGCTGCTGTTTGAGGATGCAAAAGGCAGTGAACGGCTGTCGATGCATGCGCAGAAGGACATGAGTACGGAAGTCCTCAATGACCGATCGACCCGTGTAGTGCATGACCACACAGAAAGTGTTGGCAACAATCAAGCCATTACGGTGCGTAAAGATCGCCACAAAGAAGTCATCGGCACGGAAGTCAGCAGTATTGGGACACGGCAGGTGACGGTGGAAAAAACCAGTGTGCTCAGCGTTAAGGGCGCCGTCACTATCCAGTCCGTCGAAGACGGTATTTATATCGGCAATACCAAAGGCAGTATTTCGATCGACAAAGACGGCAACATCCACATTACGGGCGACACCGTCATTATCAACGGGCAGAAAGTGATCACCCTGAACTGATCCCAATAACGATTTCAGAAAAATTAAACAAGGAAACACAATGAGCGCACACCCTTACCAGATGAATGAAGGCACCCTGCTTATCCCAGCCCACTGGCGGGATGAAACCATGCAGGTTTTTGTGCTGCCGGATGACAGTGGCGTCAATCTGGTGATTAACCGGACGCCTGTACCGCTGGGAACCGATGCAGCAACGTATTACGAACAAACGCTGGCGCAATTTGCGGCCCACCTGCCGGGCTATCAGGAGCATCAACGCTTACAAATGGCACTCAGCGGTGAAGGTGCGTGGCGACTGGATTATCACTGGCAAAGCCCGGAAGGGGAAATGCACCAGACCGTGGTATTGCAAATCCGGGGCAGCCAGTTACTGGCCTTTAATCTGACGTCACCGCACCCCTTTGAAGAAGGGCAACGCAACGCGTTACTGGCGGTTGTCACCAGTTTTCAGGCCGTGTGACAGGAGGCCATCATGGGACTGAGTGACGAAATCGTAACACGGATTGCCCGTGTGGGCGCTACCCATGCCGTGGGCAGAGCCCTGCCTCCCTCACAGCCCCGCGGCCCGGCAGCGGCGCGTGAGGGTGATATTATCCAGCATTCGAGTTTTTTGGGTGCACTGGCAGGCGCTGTTGTCGGGGCATTGATCGGTGCCGCCGTCTTTGCGGCGGCCTCAGCACTGATAGTGGGTACGGGTGGGTTAGCCACTGCGGCGGTATTGGCATTAGGTACAGCGGGTACCCTCGCACTGGGCGGGTTTATCAGCGATGTCAGTTCGGCGGTAACCAATATGATAGACAGTATCGGGCCGCCGGATGGCGAAATCAGCAAAGGATCACCGAATGTCCTGATTGAAGGTAAGCCGGCTGCCCGGGCGACCGTGGATTTAGCCACCTGCAGCAAACACCCGCCACCGCTGATAGCGCAGGGCAGTGAATCGGTGTTTATCAATGGCGAACCCGCTGCGCGGAAGGATGATAAGCTGGTGTGCGGCTCTACTATCAAGAGTGGGGCGAGCAAGGTTTTTATCGGCTCCGGTCAGGGTACGTATCTGGAAATCGAGGAAGAATTTTCCGGCTGGCAGCGGGCTTTATTAATCGCTGTCGAATTTGTGGTGCCGCCTTCACGTGGGTTAGCCAAGGGGATAGGAAAGCTCTTTACCAAAACAGGGCAGAAAGCGGTTGTCAGGGGGGCGATTAAAGGCGCGAAAAAAGTCGGAGAGATTGCCCTGGGCAAAACACTCAAGTGTGCCAAAACTGCCTTCAAAGAAACCAAAGGATTAAAACGCTACTGGGCCAGTACGAAAAAATTCTTTACCGGTGACCCGATTGATGTCACCACCGGGGTGCTGTTTGATCAACGTACTGATATTGAGCTGGGGCAGACACTGCCGCTGCTGTTTACCCGTAGCTGGTCGCCGGGGCAACGGGGATTGCTGGGTGAAAACTGGTTCGACAACTTCTCTGAATGTGCTCTGGTCACCGGGGACAGGATAGAAATCCAGACAACTGAAGGGGCTTCACTGCATTTTGCCCTGCCACAAAGCGTGAACCACAGTATCAACCCGGAACACCCTGAATTCAGGCTCAGTCGGGAAAAGTCCGGCTTTGTCCTGACCGGGCGCAATAACCCGGTTCGTAAATATTTTTCGTTTCGGGCACTCACGGAAAAAGACGCCGTTGCCAGCGTGCAAACATGGCGGCTGACTGAACACCGTGACCGCAATGGCAATACCGTGCGTTTTCACTATAACAATACCCATCAACTGGAAAAAGTCACCCACAGCGATGGGCCGGAACTGCGGCTGTTCTACCGTGATGATGGCCTGCTGGCCGACATTCGCCGCACTGACAATGGGCTGAATGACGTGATGGCCCGCTATGGCTATCACGAGAATGGCTGGCTGGCAGAAGCAGACAGTATCCAGCAATTTCACCTGTTCTATGACTATAACGAACAGGGGTTGATTAGCCGCTGGTCGGATGGCGACCAGACCGCCGTCGATTATGCCTATGATACGCAAGGCCGTTGCGTCCACAGTGTTGGCAGTGGCGGGTTTTACCCGGTACAACTGACCTATGAACCGGGCATCACCCGTTCAACGACGCCACAAGGTCACACCACAATCTGGCATTACAATGACCAGCAACAGGTAACCCGGGTTGAAACCCCGTGCGGTCATGTCACACGTTATGAGTATGATGAATGGGGCAACCTTCGCCACCAGATTTTACCGGAAGGGCAAACCCTGACGTTAGACTATCTGGCGGATACCGGGCTGGTGACGGCCTTTACCGATGCCACCGGCGCAACATGGCAATATCACTACGATGAGACTGACCGCCTTATCAGCATGACCGATCCCCTCGGTCGCGTCTGGTGGCAGCAATACGATAACCATGGCAATGCAGAATGCTTTATTGCCCCCGATGGCAGCAAAACCACGCTGACGCGTAATGAATTCGGATTGGTTATCGCGGCTGAAGACGATGAAGGGCATAAACGCACCTGGGAATATGACGACCATAAGCGCCTGAGCAAACTGTTTGATGAAGAAAACCGCAGCCTGCGGCTGGGCTACGACAGCCATGACCGCTTGCAGCGACTGGCCTCGGGGGGTGGCGCACTGTGGCTGTGGGAATACGATCGCCACCATCGCGTGGCGTTAAGCGATCGCCCGAACAACAGTCTGGAACGATTTCGCCATGACCGCCACGGCAACCTGACCGAGTGGACGGATGCCCGTGGCGTGCAATGGTATATCGAATACGGCCCGTTTGACCTGCCAGTAGGACGCGTCGATGGGGAAGGCCATCGCTGGCAGTACCGTTATGACCTTGACAGTCTGCAACTGCTGGCAGTCATTAACCCGCAAGGGGAAAGCTACCGTTATACACTGGATGCGGACGGCCGGGTAGTCACGGAAACTGATTATGCGGGCACACAATGGCACTATGCGTATGACGGTAACGGCAACTGCATTGAAAAACGGGATGCGTTGAGTAACCTGACCCGCTATGAATACGATCCAGCGGGCCGGGTGACCGCCATGCATTCGCCGGAAGGCACTACAACCTACCGTTACGATATCCTCGGCCGTTTATTGGAAGTCACCGCACCGGAAAGTGAACCGCTGACGTTTGAATATGACGACAAAGACCGCATCGTCAAAGAAACGCAGGCACACGGCGACATCCAGCGTGATTACCCGGACAGCACCACCGTCGAAAGAACACTTCTCACCACAGGTAATCAGGGCTGGCAGGCAAAAACCGAAGCCAATAAAGTCGGTGAACTGCGACGAGTCAGTTTCAGCGGTGAACATACACTCAGCCTTGAACGGGATGACGACGGGCACGAATGGCACCGTCAGTCGGATAAAGGTTTCATCCTGCGTCAGGAACATTCCCTAATGGGGCAGTTGACCGCACAACGTGCCGGGCGCAACACCGAATTCTTTGAAGCCCATGAAGTGGCCGATATACCCCAGCCGACACTGGCGGGTCTGGACCGGGAATATCGCTACGACGCGGCACTCAATCTGGTGGCCGCAAACGATGAGCGGCAATGGCTGCGCTATGTGGTGAACGGCAATGGACAGGTGACCTCAGTCAGTGACGGCGAACGGTTGCGTGAGCATTATCAATACGATACGTCCGGTTATCCCGCCCGCCGTTTTGACGGCCTCAATGAGGTTGACGGGGAACGGCTGTACCAGAAAGGGCACCGGTTACGCCAGCTCGGCCCGCATCTGTTCGAGTATGATGATGCGGGGCGGATGACCGCCATGCAGCTGTGGCAGGAGGGACACCGCGCCCAGCTCACCAAGTTCAGGTGGAACAGCCAGAACCAGCTTATCGGGGTGTTAACGCCGGGCGGCCAGCAGTGGGATTATCGCTACGATGCCTTCGGGCGGCGCACCGAGAAAACGTGTGAACAATCAGGCCAGCGCACGACTTACCTGTGGGACGGCGACGTGCCGGCGGAAATCCGCGAATACCGGCATAACCGCTTGCACTGCATCCGCCATCTGGTGTTTGATGGCTGGCAGTTGCTGGCGCAGCAGGTACAGTTTTTCACCCCGAACCCGGAAAACCGCAGTGAACTGCTCGCCGGGAAAATTCAGACGCAGTATGCGGTGTGTGCGCCAACGGGCGAGCCGCTGGCGTTGTTTGATGCCGCGGGGCACCAGGTCTGGCGCCAGCCACCGCAAAGCCTGTACGGGCTGCGTCTGGGTGTGTCGGGGGAAAATGCAGAACTGAATCCGGGTCTAAAATTCGCCGGGCAGTGGCTGGATGAAGAGAGCGGGCTGGTCTACAATCGGTACAGATATTATTCGCCGGTTGCGGGGCAGTACTTGACGCCCGACCCGTTGGGGCTGGCAGGCGGGTTTAACCCGTATGCTTATGTGCATAATCCAACGTCTTGGATCGACCCCCTAGGATTAAAGTCTGTTAGTCCGAAAACCGTTCACTATTCTCAGAATGACATTAATCCTATATTTGATGATGGAAGAAATATTAATGAGTTAAAGCATAGGCTTATTAATGATCCGTCTTATATAAATCAGGTTGAGCCAATACGTAAGGTAAGAATGAAAGATCTTCCTCCTTCCACACAGGAAAGGCTTATGTCACAAGGAGCACACAAACATTCAGTATTCAGTTTAGATAACCGTAGGTTATATGCGGCAAAAGAGGCTGGTATAGAGAAAATCCCATCTAGATGGGCAACTCCTGAAGAATTAAAAGAAATAAATCTTGATCGTAGATTCTCTACAGAAGATGGCGGTAAATCCATTCAGATTAGGAAATGTGGTCGATAGAATGAAAACTCAAGCTATAGAAACAGTATATGGAATTATATATTCAAGAAATGCGCTAATTACTACTGATGTAGCATTAAATATGACTCCATTAAGTATGAAAGTAAGTGCATCTTTATCATTATCAGGCTGTAGACCGCAGATAAAAGATAAAGATCCTATAAATATTTCCATTAATTTTTATAATATTGAATTTATTAAAATATATATGCTAGATGATTATCCATATGAGAAATATTCATCCTCTAGTTTTGATGAAGTTGAAGAAGAACATCGGTCGGGGAATAAAAGATATATATTAAGCACTTATGATCATGTTTTTGATATTGTAGGCAAGTATGAAATAGTGACTGAATAAAATCAAAAAGCCGGAAAGATCCCCATGATCTTCCGGCTTTCTTCTTTTTTAAAAGCCGCTCAGTGCCTGCCTTTAGCGGCTTTTATAGTCGCCAATCAGTTCGCGCATCCGCAGCTTAATCTCACTGAGCTGATCCTGTTGGTGCTGGTACTGTTGCTTGATGGTGCGGGTGTCGTCGCTGTCAGGGATCAGCACCAAACAGCCCTCCATAATCTTCACGGTCAGGGTGCAACCCTTATCGAACCCGGCCGCCTTGAGCCACTGGCCTTTCAAATGGATCGCAGGCGGGGCGGTGGCCTTGTTATTTTGCGGCACGTATCCCACGGTGTAATAACGTTCGGTTTTGGCGGCTTTATTTACCGCCCGGTTTTGCTTAGAATGCGCCTTAGCCATCATTCAACTCCTTGGTAGTTGCTTGTGGTGAGCAGCGTGTTCGGGTGCCCGCCCGAATACGTTGCGTTAATCGTTTTTACTTCATCTTGGAAGACCAGCGTTCCGCTTCATATTTAATGATCATCCCTTCCAGCACTTCCTTTATGACCTGCCGCTGTTCTGGCTGCATATTGCTGATAGCCTGAAACTGTAGAGCTAAATCGCTATCAGGTTGTAGCTCATCATCTTCAAATATCAGTGAATCTGTTGTCACGCGCAGTGTCTGCGCTATCTTTTTAACGGCTTCCAGAGACGGTAACGAAATCCCGCCCTCATAGCGCTTTACCTGTGTGACATGAATGCCGATAGCATCCGCTAATGCCTGTTGTGATAAGCCTTTTTGCTTGCGCAGGGCGATGAGTCTGTTAGCGATACTCATTGAATTAAACCAGTCAGAGAAATTTGCCTTCATTCTATCCCCCAAAAAGTGCTTGCTTTATATTGGTATCCTGTCGGATACTAAATAAAAGAGTAATGGAATCTTGACGCAATTTTAGGAAGGTCACTTTATGGCTCACATTCCCGATGCAGAATTACAGCACTTAAAATCCGCCGTCTCCTTAGTGGCGGTCATTGAGCAGCAAGGGCGGAAACTCACGCCACGCGGCAAAGATATGATCGTGCTGTGCCCGTTCCATGAGGAAAAAACGCCTTCAATGGTGATCACTCCGTCGAAAAACCTCTATCACTGTTTTGGCTGCGATGCGGGCGGCTCGGTACTTGACTGGGTGATGAAAACCGAAGGGTTGAGCCTGCGTCATGCCTGCGAACGGTTACGGGCGATGCTTGGCAACAATCCGGCGGTCGAGCCGCTGGTTGAATCTTCCGAAATGCTTCGTGATGCAGTCGGGCAACAGGCGCTGCTGTCACGGGTGGTTGAGTTCTATCACCAGACTTTGCTAAATGCGCCGGAAGCCCATCAGTATCTGAAAAAACGCCGCCTTGATCATCCTGAGCTGGTCAGTCATTTTAAGCTCGGCTTTGCCAACCGGACACTCGGTTATCGCTTACCGGAGAAGAAAATCAAAGCGGGCGCTGAGATCCGTGCCCGGCTTCAGGCGGTCGGGCTAATGCGGGAGAGCGGGCACGAACACTTCAGCGGCTCGCTGGTTGTACCGGTGATCGGTCTAGACGGGCAAATACAGGAAATGTATGGCCGTAAAATCACGGATCGGCTGCGGGCAGGCACACCGCTGCATCTGTATTTACCGGGTGAACATGGCGGTGTCTGGAATGAAGCCGGGCTGGTCGGTTCGGCCTCGGTGATCCTGTGTGAATCTCTGATTGATGCGATGTCGTTCTGGTGTGCGGGTTATCGCAATGTCACCTGTTCGTATGGGGTTCACGGCTTTACCGAAGCACATCGGACAGCATTCCAGCAGTATGAGATCCGGCAGGTGCATATCGCCTATGACAATGACAAGGCAGGCAATGAAGCCGCCGCAGCACTGGCGGCAGAGCTGCAACTGATGGGGCTGGATGTCTGGCGAGTGGTGTTCCCGGAAGGCTGTGATGCCAATCGTTTTAGCTGCGAAGTGGCAAACCCGGAAAACGCCTTCGGTCAGTTACTTGAATCAGCGCAATGGTTCGGTGAACCCGCGAAAATCCCGCTGGCAGAGCAAAATGCTTCCGTTGCCGTCCCCGTCTCTACGGCCGCCTTAGTGCCAGAACCGGGCGTGGTGACGACGCTTGAGGCCAACGGGGATATCGTGTGTAGCGGTCAAGAAATCCCGGACATTTTTTTAGCCTCTTTTTCTTGTTTTTCATAAACG
>NZ_LFCV01000095.1 GCF_001037465.1 Xenorhabdus khoisanae | reverse complement strand
GCCGCCGGCGTCAGGCTGCCCGGTTCATATAACCAGCGCACGCGACGCTCTTCCAGCCGGGTGCCGTCAAGCTGATACGGCACTTCCTCAATCAGCTGATCCCCGCTCCACAGGTAATCATAGCCGCCCAGCGCTTTCGGATTGTCCGGCAAATCTGGTTTACCTGCCAGCCACAACTGTAAATTAGCCGCGACCAGTTTTCCATCATGCACTTTTTGTTTCTGGATACGCCGACCGAAAGGATCGTATTTATACTGCCAGCGCGAGCCATCTGGAGTTTCGCAATGAGTGAGCTGGTTTTGCGTATCCCAGCGGTAGCGCCAGATTTGCGGGCGGAAGCCATCCTGCTGTTCGGTTTTTTCCACCAAACGACCGTTATCATCATAGCGATAACGGACATTCCCTTGCTGCACCACCCGCCCGGCCTGCTGGCGTTGCGTGAGTTGTTCCATCGCGCCCTGCGCATCGGTGGGCAAATATTGGCTCAGGTTGCCATTGGCATCATAACTGAATTGCTCTTCATGTGGACGGGCACCCTCGAACAGGGTATGAAGTATCTGGTCATTAGTATTGTAACGATAGCGCGTTTGCCCCCAGCGGCTGTCATCAATCACCCGGACGTTATGCGCACGGTCATATTGCCAGCTCCGATTGACGGCGGTGGCCTGTGGCGGGAAGTGCGGGTCGTTTTGCGCCAGCGTTTCTCTGAAAAATTGGGTAGACTGACCCGCCGACTGATGCGCCAGTAAGCCGGTTGCGGTATAGCGACTGGCAAGGATAAAACCGTTGGCACTTTCGCGCACCGTTTCTCGCCCCAGTGCATCATGCTGGAAGGTCAGCGGCGTATGCTGGTTGAGCTGGAAATGATTCAGGGTACCTATTGAGTTATAACCGAAGTGCAGGGTGTTACCATCAAGACTCTCACTCACCGGACGTCCGGTCAGGTTATCCCATTCGCGAGTGATTTCCCGTCCGTTGATACGCTCACAGGTCGGCAGGCCAGTGGCCTTGTCATATTCGTATTCCACCACCGCATCGGCATTAGTGGCTTTCACCAACTGATGCCGCTTGTTGTATTCATAACGAGTCGTGGCTTTCAGTACCCATTGGTTTTCTTCCGGTTGCCAACTTTCCTGTTTGACCAGCAAACCCACCGCCGAATAGTGCCAGCGAAGCTGCTGACCATCGGGATATTGAGTCAGTGTGCGGCGTCCCAGTTTATCGTACTGATATTCGAGGGTACGCCCGGTGAAATCGGTTTCCCGGATAATCTGCCCGGCGGCATCCCGCTCATAACGGTAGGTTTCGCCAGTGGAGGCGGTCACTAAGTTCAATCGGGTCAGACGATCATAACCAAAGTGTAATACCGTGCCATCGGGTCGTGTGACTTGAGTTAGCAGGTCAAACGCGCCGTAAGTGTAGTGAGTGGTACGGCCTTCGCCGTCAGTCACCGCCACTACGCGCCGTTCACTGTCATAGGCCAGTTGCTGCGTGGTACCGTCCGGCAGTTCAACATCAGTCAGGCTGCCATTAAGACCGGCATGGTCGTCGCTGTAACGGTAGTGAGTTTGTTGTTTTAGGGCATCGGTGAGTTGGCGCAATCGACCCAATTCATCCAGTTGCAGACCGGTGGTTTGACCGTCCGGTGTCATCACTGCAGCCAGCCGCTGTTGCTCGTCATAAGCATAGTGCCACTGGCGTCCATCCGGTAGCAGGCGCTGACGCAATTCACCGTGGGTGCCGTATTGGTATTCTTCTGTATGCCCTAATGGATTGGTCAGCGCTGTCAGGTTGCCCTGCTCATCATAGTGACATTGCCAGCGCTCGCCGGTGGGCAAAACAGTTTCGATGAGCTGCCCGTGTTCGTCATAACCGTAAGCAAAAGTTTCACCTGTCGGCAGCTTCATTTCTGTCAGCGCACCATCAGGGGTGTAATCGAATGTGGTGATAGCGCCTGATGGATCCGCTTCCCAGACGATTTGGCTATGGCGCC
>NZ_LFCV01000094.1 GCF_001037465.1 Xenorhabdus khoisanae | reverse complement strand
CACCCGGCTGGAAGAGCGTCGCGTGCGCTGGTTATATGAACCGGGCAGCCTGACGCCGGCGGCTCGTTTTGAACGGGGCAAACTGCACTACGCCATCAGCGACCATCAGGGCACGGTGCGGGAATTGCTGGATGAGCAAGGAGATATGGTCTGGGGGCAACATCTGACCACCTGGGGCAAAGCCGAAAGCCGAGGAAGCGTGCCGTCTCATCACCCTGATCACCATGTCCAGTGCAACCTGCGGTTTATGGGCCAATATGAGGATGAGGAAAGCGGGCTATACTATAACCGCTTTCGGTATTATTCGCCGGAGACCGGGCAGTATATTAGTCCAGACCCAATTGGCTTAGCAGGGGGCGTAAATCCCTACTCGTATGTGCATAATCCGGTGTCTTGGGTTGACCCGTTTGGGCTGGCGGGGGCGCCGGGGAATAAAGGGGAGCCTCCGCATCCATATCAAGGGGTTAGAGATGCATCCGCGTATCTAAAATCGCAAAATGTCCCTCGTGATTTTAGAAAACAAACAATCCAATCTTTTGATATAGAAACAATTAAGGTTCGTCCTGCAACATCTAATGAATATGGATTAAGATACTTTGATAATGTCAATGCATGGGAAAAAGGTAGGTATATATTCGAAACATTCCCCGCAACTAGATCAAGCCTAGCAGTCAAGACGGAGTGGAATCAAATGACTAATTTTTCACAATTTAAAGTTGTTCCGGGAACAACCATTATTGAAGGAAAAGCCGCAGCACAAGGCGTTGGATTACCTGGTGGTCAAACACAAAAATATATCAGCGATTTAGATAAGTTAATAAAACAATGAATATAAATAATGTAATAAAAAAAATAGATATAGCGATAGTAGAAATCGAGAAAGCTATTGCAACCTATGACAAATTCAGTCTTTTTACTACAATTAATCAATTGAATAATTTTAAGGAAAAATTAATAAATTTACGTAATATTATTGAGTCAGGCGATATTCCACAGAAAACACAAAGACACTTATGCATGGCTAGAGTTATTACCGACCAATGGCCTGTTGATAATAAACTGGGCAACATTATTATTGATGCTGAATTAACATAGAAAAATGCTTAGGTGACAACAGAAAATTCTCACATATCTATGTAAAAAAGCCGAAAGAAATCCCATGATCTTCCGGCTTTTCTCTTTTCAAGAGCCACTC
>NZ_LFCV01000093.1 GCF_001037465.1 Xenorhabdus khoisanae | reverse complement strand
GACAAAGGCGAACATCTCGCAGCTTGCGGCAGAACGGTCAGCGCAAGAGGCAGCAGACTCGGCGACAAAGGTGAATATGTCGCAGCAGGCGGTGGAGCAATCAGCACAATCAGCAAAATCATCTGCAACAGCCGCAGAAAAACATGCGAATACAGCCGAAAGCGCAGCAGATAGGGCTGAAAAAACGGCAACAGAAATGGATAAAAAAATCAACTTGGCTGCCGATCAAGCAAGTAAAGAGGCTGTTAAAGAAGTAAAAGAAAAAACTGAACAGTTAGACAAGAAAGTTGAAGAAAAAACAGAGTACGTAGAAAAGAAAATCGAGGGTAAATCTAATGAACTGTATAAGTACGCTCGGGATATAAACGAAAAAGCTGAAAATTATCATACCCACTCTGAAAAACGCTTTAACGCATTAGAGTCAGAAATGCGTCAGAGTGTTCGTCAATTAGATAACAAAATTAATCGCATAGAGAAAAGGGCAAATGCCGGGATTGCCAGTGTTGCGGCAATGACCAATATTCCTTTCAGCAATGCGAACCGTTTTAGTGTTGGTGTGGGCTTAGGGCAATATCACGATGGTAGTGCGGTTGCGGTTGGTGCTCAGGCCAAACTCACAGAGAATGTGAATATTAAAGCCTCTACAAGCTGGAATAATGCAGAAGGTACGGTCTTGGGCGCGGGTATTGCAGTTGGTTGGTAAAGTTGAATAACAGGCGCTGAGTGCGCCTGCTTTTTATTTTTTCACGAATTGAAAGTTTAACTAATAAATTATTATTGCTGCGAATCTGCATATTCGATTTGTCTGCTTATATTACTTTGACGCAAACGATAAATCCCGTTATTCAAATTCCACAGAGAACCCTGTCTGGCAGGATTTAACACCATCCAGTCATCCGTATCTTTAGTAAATCCTAATCTACGGTAAGCTGTAGTCGCACTTGGGACTGGTTCAAGTTGAACAACTCCTTTGCGGTTTAATTCTTGTGATTTGTTCACAGCATATTCGATCAATGACCTCCCACAATTACGGGTACCCATATGAGTAACTATAGCCCTAATTATAGGGATACCCGCTCGATTTGAGTTTGAATCCGAGAGTACTAATATGCCCACAGGAACATTACGAAAAAAAGAAGCAAAAAAGTAAAATTCCTTTTTTTTCTCTTGATTAATATTTTCTGATACAGCATGATGTGAAAGATTAGATACTAGTTGAAGTGTATTGTATGTGTCATTACATTTACCATTCCATTTTTTTTGAGAATTACCTAAACTTTTTTCGAATATATCAGGAAGAACTTCATAAATATTGTCTTGTAAGTGAGCTTTTTTCAAATTTTTATCTAATTCTTCTTGGATTCACATATTAAGCGCAACATCGTTATAAACGAAGTAAATGAGTTTTTGTCCCT
>NZ_LFCV01000092.1 GCF_001037465.1 Xenorhabdus khoisanae | reverse complement strand
TAAAGGGACAAAAACTCATTTACTTCGTTTATAACGATGTTGCGCTTAATATGTGAATCCAAGCAATATGGTCATGATATACTCAGTGGCTTAGATGTATTAATCAATGGAGAAGAAGTTATAACAATTGTTTGATATTATTCTTTTTTTAACTTTGTAATGTTCAGAATTCTACCCAAAAATGGCAGTTTAAACGGGCACTAAAGAAGCATGAATTATTCATTATTTTTTATACTACCCAATTCCACTTTCTTATAAACAACCAAATTTCCCCGCTCTTAATTTAGCCTATGTCCCTACCAAAACAACACCATTCTCTTAGAGATCAAATCTTATTTCTTCAGATAAATAATCAATCGCATTTTTCTAGCTTAGCAAAGATTTTTTTCCACATTAACAAAATATCAATCACCACTCTGCATATAATACCAAGATAAATATAAAATAATTATCACTCATCTATTAAAAAATCTCATTTCATTTATAAATTAATATCTAAAAACCACAAAAAAACTCATTTAATTATTGGAAAATCCTCGCAACCTAGACTAATAATTAATTAAGAGCAATAAAGAGAGAATTTTACAATAACAGGAACTAGATTATGAAAATATTTAAAAGAAATATTCCTTTGTATACATTTAATCCTATTGATGAAATTCACGACCTCAATTACAAAGGTGACACATCAGATAAATTAAAAAATACTGGCAATGTAAAGATTAACCCCCTTGAGACTAGCCTGAGATTAGGTAACTATCATCCAGGTTCAGATAATAAATTAAACCGAATAATTTACGATGCTGAAAACCAAAGTGAACCGCAATTAAAAAAAATAATCTTAAAGGATGATTGGTACCCAGATGAAAAATATAAGTATCCAAGCAAGGATGTAGCTGCTAATGAAGCTTATGATTATCTTGGAACAACTTATACATTTTATAAAAAAATTTTTGAACGTAATTCAATTGACAATCGAGGGATTAAATTAATTGCCTCTGTACACTGGGGAACAAATATTGGAAATGCCGGATGGGGCAATAATCAAATGGTTTTTGGTGATGGGTTATTCCCTTATACTAATCGGTTTACCAGCTGTATTGATGTTATTGCACATGAGTTCACTCACGGTGTTATTGAATATGAAGCAAACCTTAAAGACTCTAATCAATCTGAAGCACTAAACGCATCTATTGCAGATGTGTTTGGGATTATGGTAAGACAATATAAGGAGAACCAAAAAGCGAATGAATCTGATTGGCTTCTAGGTAAAGAACTATTAGGACCGAAACGCAATCCAAATAACGATCCTAATATCGCAGACCGTTCGATGAAAGCACCAGGAACTGCCAACGAAGAAGATTCTCAAGTCGACCATATGAATAAATATACAGGGGATTACTATGTAGACTCCGGCATCCCCAATAAGGCATTTTATTTACTGGCTACCAAATTAGGAGGCTATTCGTGGCAACGAGCAGGGAAAATTTGGTATGAAACATTACTAGATAAGAGCCTGTCACAAAAAGCTACCTTTGATGAATTTGCATCTTTAACTGTTAGACATGCAAAAACGTTATTTGGCAAGCAAGTTTCAGATATTGTCATTGATTCTTGGAATCAAGTTGGTATTTTTCCCGTTCAATAAAATATTGAATCCTAATAAATGAAATTTCCTACATATTGAATACATATATTTATCTTGTATGCTGAATAAGATAGTTGTTTTTATAAAAAAACACTTTACCTATAGTTATAAATAAAGCGCCATTAAATGGCGCTTTATTTATATTATTTTTATCTCCCTACCCCGCCTTTTTATAAACTACCAAATTCTCACGATCTTGACCCGGCCTGTGCCCCTGCCAGAATAACACCATGCCTTTAGGTGCAGGATCTATCTCTTCAGATAAAAATAAAACAAGCAACCAGTCACATTTTTTGGGTGCATCAAAGGTTTTCTGTTGTTGATGCAAAATATGGGCGTAGTAATAGAGCATTGGCGCTTCAGATTCGCCAATGTTATATGAAGCCATGCAGTCATTATCTTGATATACCCCTGCTAGCTTCTCCTTTAAATCAAGAAAAGTGCCTTGATAGCCTTTGGTGTAGTCAATCCAGCCCACAAATAATGTAAAGACTAATCCCCAAACAGAGGCGATACCCAGAACCCAGTTTTGTGCAGCGCGCAAAGCGGGTAATTCGGAAATAAGCCAATTTTTGACTACCCATACTGCTGTAATTAAAACAGCGCTAGTAAATATAAATCCAGAAAAATGTATCTGATAACTCATTGGCAACCATCTGCCGAGTGGCGTTAACCAGTGCTTATAATCCGTAGAAAGTGCTAAGAAATAACAGCCCCATAAAAATATAATCAGAACAGACCAAAGTATGGAGGAAAATAAGGTTAAATATTTATAGATTATTTGAGGTATTTTAATGAAGGTCTCTGTTGCTAAAATTGCCATGGGTGCAATAAAAGGCAGTAAATATAATGCCCGACCAGAGGCTGATATTTGCAATAGAACAACACCTAATACAACAAAGGCGGAGCAAAGGAAATAATGTTTATCAGAAAATGACTTGATTGGATTCATTAATATGAAGATGAAAGCCAACACACCTGATGGCAGAGCAAATAAAAGTACGGCTTCGGGGATCATGGTCAAGTTACCTCTGGCTCCGAGGTCTTCAACAGAGAAACCTAAAAAGCGACCGATATTGTTATCCCAAAACCAGACTTTAAATAAATCAGGATGTTCAACAAGTAACATGACTGGCCACGGCAGGATGAATGCCAGTGCAATAACGCCTGATAAGAAAGTATTTAACCCATATTGTTTAGTTCGACACTGTCTTAGAAAAATGGGGGCAAGAAGCAAACAAATCCATAATAAGCCCGGAATAAATACCCCTTTTGATAACAATGTCACAACCGTACCAATAATTAACCATAAACAGGAGTAACTTGTTTTTTCCTGTTTGATTAATCCCAGTAAGCCATATAAGCCGATGGTTGTTCCTGCTATCAATGAGGTATCAGTAAACATATCGTGACTGTGACGAACCAGGCCGGGAGCACTTGCATACAAAGCAAAAGCAATCCATATCCGGCTGTCTGTAAAGTGTCTGACATCAAATACACGCCGGGATAACAGAATGAAAAAGGAAAAGTTGATTATAGAAAAAAATAAAGTGGCGGTTCTGGCTGCATCATGCATCGGAAGCCAAGGGGACAATAAATGTATAAACGAGGTTGCTGTCCAATAATACAGAGGGGGCTTTTCCATAAAAGGTTGCCCGGCATTTTTGGGTACTAACCAATTTTCCGTTTCATACATGGTTTGAATAATACCGAAACTATAATTTTCATCTTGTTTCCAGGGAGTATGCCCATAAATACCAGGTAATAAATAAAGCAACGTGAAAGCTAGAAATAACAGTAACGCTTTGATATCTGTCTGAGTCAGTTTATTGGGATTATTCATCAATGTTTACCAGATTCAATTAATATTTATCTTCTCCATAAAAAACGATAACATCTTATACAATTAAAAATAATAACAAAAGGTACTGACTCTCAATCAATAAGCATTCAATCTTTGTAGTTGGTTAATATCATTGATATTAACTTAATAAAATTAAATCCATTGAAATGGATTTCTAAATTTTAGTTACAATATTAATTAATAAATACGATTTCTTCAGGAAAATTTTTATTCCCACCCCAATCCTTAATTCCACAAAAAATACTGTATAAATAACCACTATCAGTGCTATGATTGAAATTACCTTCTACAAAACCAGATATGGCTGATTGCTCTTACTCAAGAAAACCATGCAGATAAATCACGTTGAACAAGGTCTTATACTGACCCGTCACTGGAAAGATACCTCGTCTGGCATCGAGTTGGTGTATTGGCTGGCGACAGATAACGGGACACGTCGCATCACCATTCCTCATCAAAAAGCCGTTGCCTTTATTCCTCAACATGATTTACCTAAAGCCAAGCGTTTATTGGCACAAGAAAAACATTGCCAACTAAAGGCGTTGTCACTAAAAGATTTCAACCGTCAGCCTGTCGCAGCACTGTATTGCTTACAATATCATCACCTGCAATATCTGAAAAAAAACTTTAAAGAACAGGATATTCCGCTCTACGAGGCGGATATTCGCCCCCCCGATCGGTATATGATGGAGCGCTTTATTACTGCCCCTGTCTGGTTCAGCCAAAAATCTGACGGAAGCTATCAGATGAAGCCAAATCCCACCTATCGCTCTAAGCTGAAATGGGTATCTCTGGATATTGAAACCAGTCAGCATGGGGAATTGTATTCCATTGGCCTGGCGGGATGTGGTGAGAAAACCGTGTTTATGCTGGGACCGAAAAATGGCAGCCAGCAGGATCTCAATTTCAAACTGGAATATGTCGCCAGCCGCCCATTGATGCTGGAAAAATTGAATGAATGGCTGGCTCATTACGACCCAGATGCCATTATTGGCTGGAATCTGATTCAGTTTGATTTAAGGGTGTTACAGCAACATGCTGAACGCTATAACGTGCCGCTAAAATTCGGCCGTAATCATGGTTTGCTCGAATGGCGGGAGCATGGTTTCAAAGCAGGGCACTTTTTTGCCTCAGCAGAAGGCCGCTTGATTATTGATGGCATTGATGCGCTGAAAACCGCAACGTGGAATTTTCCTTCATTCAGCCTTGAATATGTTGCACAAGCGCTATTGGGGGAAGGGAAATCCCTTGATAATCCCTATGACCGCATGGATGAAATCAATCGTCGCTTTCAGGAAGATAAGCCCGCCCTCGCCCACTATAATTTGCAGGACTGTATTCTCGTCAATCGTATTTTTGAGAAAGCGGATCTGATGGCGTTCTTGTTGGAACGCGCCACGGTAACAGGCTTGGCGGTGGATCGCAGCGGAGGTTCTGTGGCTGCGTTCACCCATCTTTATCTGCCAAGAATGCACCGGATTGGCTATGTCGCTCCCGTTCAGCCAACTTATTTCGACGATAACAGTCCGGGAGGTTTTGTGATGGATTCATTTCCGGGATTGTATGATTCGGTATTGGTGCTGGATTACAAGAGCCTTTATCCTTCGATTATTCGTACATTCCTGATTGATCCGGTCGGTATAGTCGAAGGAATTGCCGCTCCCGACTATAAACATGCCGTTCCCGGTTTTAAGCAGGCATTTTTCTCCCGTACGCAACATTGCCTGCCCGATATCGTTACGCAAATCTGGTACGAACGTGACAAGGCTAAAAAGCAACAGAACGCTCCGCTTTCCCAAGCCCTGAAAATTATTATGAATGCGTTTTATGGTGTGCTCGGTGCTTCCGGCTGTCACTTTTTTGATCCTCGCCTGACGTCCTCAATTACCATGCGGGGGCATAAAATCATGCATCAAACCCGTGACTTAATAGAATCGCAGGGTTATCAGGTGATTTATGGCGATACAGATTCTACGTTTGTTTGGCTGAAACGCCCCCATTCTGAAGAAGAAGCCAGCCAAATTGGTCATAAGCTAGCGCAATTTGTTAACCGATGGTGGAGTGATCATCTAAAAACTGAATTCAACCTTAAAAGTGTGCTGGAATTGGAATTTGAAACACACTATCGGCGCTTCCTGATGCCAACGGTACGAGGTGCGGAGCAAGGCAGTAAAAAGCGCTATGCCGGGCTGAGTGGCGATAAAGTGATCTTCAAAGGGCTGGAAACGGTAAGAACTGACTGGACACCGCTCGCACAAATATTTCAAAAAGAGCTATATGCTCTGATCTTCCATCAGAAACCCCATCAGAATTATCTCCGTGAATATATTGCCAAAACACTGGCAGGTGAGTTTGATGATCGCCTTGTTTACCGCAAACGGTTACGCCGCAAATTGTCCGAGTACCAGCGCAATGTTCCCCCTCATGTCAGGGCTGCACGTTTGGCGGATGAATATAACCAACAGCATAATCGCCCATTGCAGTACCAAAACGGAGGTTGGATCAACTATATCATCACCCAATCCGGGCCTGAACCGTTGGAAAATCAGACTTCACCACCCGATTATGAGCACTATATCAATAAGCAGTTGATGCCGATTGCCGATGCTATCTTGCCATTTATTCAAGATGACTTTATGACCTTGCTGACGGGGCAAATGAGCATCTCTTTTGAGTAATGGATATTTTTGCAGGTGACGGCTTGCTCAGCATCAATTAACATATCGCCCCTCTAAAGGGGAATGGTACTTTTGTGACCTCGTTATCAAAGAACAGGTGCTATAAAGCCCATTAAAACTATCCCTATCGATAACCAATGATGATCGATATCCAACAAAAGCAGCCATCCTGCAACCATAAATAACATTGTCTAACAGAAAACTGAGCCAAAATTTATGCCCTTTACTCTTGGTCAACGCTGGATAAGCGATACAGAAAGCGAACTTGGATTAGGAACAGTCGTAGCGCTTGATCCGCGCATGGTAACGTTGCTTTTTCCTGCCAGCGGAGAAAACCGCCTTTATGCACGCAATGACTCCCCCATTACCCGCGTTATGTTTAATGTGGGCGATACCGTAACCAGTCACGAAAGCTGGAAACTCAAGATCGATGACGTTCAGCAAGATAATGGCCTGCTGATCTACGTCGGTACTCGTTTGGACACCGAAGAAGAAAATATCTGCCTGCGGGAAGTTTTTCTGGATAGCAAGCTGACGTTTAATAAGCCGCAGGATCGTCTGTTTGCCGGCCAAATTGACCGCATGGATCGCTTTGCACTACGTTTTCGCGCCCGTAAGCACCAGAGCGAACAATTTCGTCTGGCTGAAAGTGGGCTGCGTGGCATTCGTGCCAGTTTGATCCCTCACCAGTTACACATTGCCAATGAAGTGGGTAAGCGTCACGCACCTCGTGTGTTACTGGCGGATGAAGTTGGTCTGGGTAAAACTATTGAAGCGGGTATGATTATCCACCAGCAATTGATGGCCGGACGTGCAGAGCGTGTGTTGGTCATTGTGCCAGACAGTCTGCAACACCAATGGCTGGTAGAAATGCTGCGCCGATTCAATCTGCGTTTTTCGCTGTTTGATGATGGTCGATATAGCGAAGCGCTGCATGACAGCGATAACCCCTTTGAAACCGAGCAATTGATTATCTGTTCTCTGGATTTTGTTCGCCGCAATAAGCAGCGTTTCGAACATCTGCTGGAAGCGAGCTGGGATTTAATGGTGGTGGATGAAGCTCACCACTTGGCATGGAGCGAAAAAGCCCCAAGCCGCGAATATCATGCTATCGAACAATTGGCAGAGCAAATTCCTTCTGTTCTGCTGCTGACAGCGACACCTGAGCAGTTGGGGCAAGAGAGCCACTTTGCCCGTTTGCGTCTGCTGGACTCGAATCGCTTCCACGATTATCAGGCATTTATTGATGAACAACAGAAATATCGCCCTGTTGCTGATGCCGTCACGTTATTGTTGTCCGGTGAAACGCTGAGTAATGATCAGCAAAATGTGATTGTTGAGCTGATCAGTGAGCAGGATATTGAACCTCTGCTGAAAGCAGCAAACAGCCATCAGGACGAAGAGAGTGAAAATGCTCGCCGTGAACTGATCTCCATGCTGATGGATCGCCACGGCACCAGCCGATTGCTGTTCCGTAATACCCGTGGTGGTGTGAAAGGTTTCCCTCATCGTGAACTGCACGAGATTAAGTTACCGTTGCCTGCCCAATATCAGACGGCAATCAAAGTTTCTGAAATCATGGGCGCAAAAAAAACCGTGGAAGCACGCGCCAAAGATATGCTCTATCCTGAGCGGATCTATCAGGAGTTCGAAGGTGAAAACGCCACATGGTGGAACTTCGACCCTCGCGTAGAATGGCTGTTGGGTTTCTTGATGGCAAACCGTGACGAAAAAGTTCTGGTGATCTGTGCCAAAGCAGAAACTGCGCTGCAACTGGAGCAAATTCTGCGTGAGCGCGAAGGTATCCGCAGTGCCGTATTCCATGAAGGCTTGTCCCTGTTGGAACGCGACCGTGCAGCGGCTTACTTTGCTTCTCAAGAAGAAGGGGCACAAGTGCTGCTCTGTTCTGAAATTGGCTCCGAAGGGCGTAACTTCCAGTTTGCCAATCAGCTCGTCATGTTTGATCTGCCATTCAACCCTGATTTGCTGGAGCAGCGTATCGGACGTCTGGATCGTATCGGTCAGAGCCGCGATATCAAGATCAGCGTGCCTTATCTGGAAAACACGGCGCAATCGATTCTCCTGCGCTGGTATCACGAAGGTCTGGATGCGTTTGAACATACCTGCCCAACAGGCCGTCCTATCTATGACAAGTATTATGAAGTTCTGTTGAATTTCCTTGCCAAGCCAAACGAGCAGGCGGGCTTCAATGAATTTATTACGGAATGCCGCACACATCACGAACAACTCAAACAGCAACTGGAACAAGGCCGTGACCGTCTGCTGGAAATGAATTCTAACGGCGGCGAGCAAGGCCAGAAACTGGCAGAAACCATTGCCGCACAAGATAACGATACGGATCTGGTGAATTTTGCCCTGAACCTGTTCGATATTATCGGCATCAATCAGGAAGATCGCTGCGATAATATTATCGCCCTGCAACCATCCGATCATATGCTGGTACCTGATTTTCCCGGATTACCGCAAGATGGCTGCTCCATTACGTTTAGCCGGGAGAAAGCACTGTCCCGTGAAGATACTCAATTCCTGAGCTGGGAACATCCCATCATCCGTAATGGTCTGGATTTAATCCTGTCAGGAGATACCGGAAGCTGCGCTGTTTCTATTCTGAAAAACAAGGCACTGCCGGTCGGTACGCTGTTGGTTGAGTTAATTTACGTTGTTGAAGCTCAAGCGCCTAAACATCTGCAATTGACCCGCTTCTTGCCACCAACACCAGTGCGCCTCTTGTTGGATCTGAAAGGCACCAATCTGGCTCCTCAGGTAGAGTTTGAAAGTTTCAACCGCCAATTAAATGCCATCAATCGCCACAATGCCAGCAAACTGGTTAATGCGGTACAGCAAGAAGTTCATGCGATTTTGCAGCAATCAGAGCCTCTGGTTGAAAAGCAAGCGCGTGAATTGATTGAAAAAGCCAAAAAAGAAGCAGATGAAGTGCTGTCAGCAGAGTTGTCACGTCTGGAAGCCCTGAAAGCGGTTAACCCGAATATCCGTGATGATGAGTTGGACGCAGTGGAATCTGAGCACAAGCATTTGCTGCTTAACCTTGATCAAGCTAACTGGCGTCTGGATGCTATTCGTCTGGTGGTTGTTTCTCATCAATAATAGTTTCCCACCAGTAATAGCGGTTTATCAATAATGGCTTATCGCCAATAATTGCTTTAAACTCAGGGGGTTTTCTTCACGAAAGCCCCCGTCATTTTTCCGATTCGACTATTTTTTCCGATTCGACTATTTTTCGACACAACCATCCTTCAACATATGGGAGCTACTATGCTGGAGTCTTATAATCCCCCGACAGATCCTTGGTTATATGTGCTGTACCAAGACGAACACATTATGGTTGTCAATAAACCCAGTGGATTGCTTTCTGTGCCGGGCAAAGCAGAAGAGCACAAGGACAGTATCATGACGCGGGTACAGGCGGAGTTTCCCACCGCTGAATCAGTACATCGATTGGATATGGCCACCAGCGGTATTATGGTTGTTGCACTGACTAAAGCCGCCGAACGTGAATTGAAGCGCCAGTTTCGTGAACGCGAACCGAAAAAAGTGTATATCGCGCGGGTATGGGGAAAACTGGAGCCGGAAGAAGGATTGGTGGATCTACCGTTAATCTGCGACTGGCCGAATCGTCCGAAACAGAAAGTCTGTTTTGAAACCGGTAAATCGGCGCAGACAGAGTATCAGGTACTGGCGTATGAAGCACAAGCAACGCGGGTCAGGCTGGCACCAATCACAGGACGTTCGCATCAGCTCCGCGTACATATGTTAGCACTTGGCAACCCTATTCTGGGGGATCGATTCTATGCCCATGAACAGGCAAGGGAATTAGCGCCTCGTCTGCAATTACATGCCCAAGAACTCTTCATTACTCATCCGGCTTATGGCACTCCAATGCATTTTGAGTGCAAGGCAGATTTTTAACGTATGCTCTTTTGGCACATTTGGATAAGCGCTATTTAAAGCCCTTCTCTTTTTTAATTAAATCGTAAGCAGACTGGATGGACTGCGCTTTTTGTTTCGCAAGTTCCATCATTTCTGGAGGCAAACCTTTCGCCACCAGTTTGTCTGGATGGTGTTCACTCATGAGTTTTCGATAAGCCCGCTTAATGGTTGTGGCGTCATCCTGTTCATTGACGCCCAATACCTTACAGGCATCTGCCAACGTTGCACGCTGCTGCCCACGACCTTGGTAATGCCCGTATTGCTGATGCTGCCCACCAAAATTCTGCCCGTCAAAATGACGCCCGCCTTCCATCATAGCAAGGAACTGTTCAAATTGAACACGGGAAATCCCCAGTTCTTCGGCGATAACAAATAAAACTTTTCTTTCGTTAGGATGCAGTTCACCGTCAGCAAATGCAGCCTGTAACTGAATTTCCAAAAACATCCGGATCAGGTCAAAACGACCAAAGCAAGCACGCCGTAATTGTCGTAATGTTTCACGCAGAGGGAATTGAGGCTGTTTACCCTCACGAAATGCCTGTTGGGCGGCAAGCCTGGCTTCACCATGCAGTTGCATTCTGTCCATCAGTTGAGTGGCAAGCTGGATATCTGTTTCTGTTACCCGGCCTTTTGCTTTGGTTATATGCCCCAATACTTGGAAAGTACTGCGAAAAAACAGTAACTGTCGGGTCGGGCCTTTAGCATCGGCACCTAAATTTCGTGCCCTGACTTTGTCAAGAATGTGACCCAACAACACGCCAATCACAATCCCCCAAAAACCAGCACCAGACGCAATACCAAATATTAATCCAAATAATTTTCCCCAATACTGCATATAGTCTTCAATTCCCCAATGCCCTTAGCGCAATTTTGCATTATCATACTATTCATTAAGCTCTGTGCCTAACAACAAGATAAGCAAAGTTAAACTTTACTCTGGTGCATATATCTCAACTACGTTAGTCTCTGAACATTTGCCGGCACGATGGCACTGATGACGGAACCGCATAAACATCTATGAACAAATGTTATCCTACCCTGCTGGCCACAATGGTATGGGCCGCACTTTACAGTCAGCAGGCACATGCTGACCTCGCAGCACAATGTATGCTGGGTGTCCCTGTCTATGATAAGCCGATTATCACAGGTGATCCCAATAAAATGCCCGTTAACATTAAATCCGAAGATACTCGTGGCGAATATCCTAATGCGGTTGAGTTCATTGGTAATGTTGATATCCGGCAGGGAAATAAAACGCTGACAGCCGATAAAGTCAGGCTTGAGCAAACACAAGATAAAGAACCCGTTCGTACTATTACCGCAACAGGTAATGTCAGCTATGATGACCCTCAGATCATTTTGAAAGGGCCACGTGCCTGGGCTAATTTGAACAATAAAGACACCGACGTGGAACAAGGCAAATACCAAATGGTTGGCCGCCAGGGACGTGGCAGCGCAGATAAGATGATGCTGCGTGATGAAAACCGCTATACCATTTTAAATAACGGGATATTTACCTCTTGTTTGCCGGGCAATGATAGCTGGAGTGTTGTCGGTTCCGAAGTGATCTTGGATCGCGAAGAAGAAGTGGCTGAAATCTGGAACGCCCGTTTCCGGGTTGCCAATGTGCCGGTATTTTACAGCCCGTATTTGCAGTTACCGATTGGTGATAAACGCCGCTCTGGTTTCCTGATCCCCAATGCCAGTTTCTCCAATAAAGATGGCTTCCAATTCCTGCTGCCGTATTACTGGAATATCGCACCTAATTATGATGCCACGATCACTCCGCATCTTATCACTATGCGCGGCTTGAAACTGGACAATGAATTCCGTTACTTGACTAAAGCCGGTACGGGTACGGTTGCGTTGGATTGGATCCATAATGATCGCTTGTATGCAGATGATAAAAAATTCGATAAGAATTTAGCCAAGAGGGACAGTAATAGCCGTTGGTTATTCTATTGGAATCATAGTGGTGTCATGGATCAGGTCTGGCGTTTTAGCGCCGACTATACCAAAGTCAGTGATCCGAACTATTTCAGTAACTTTACTTCTCAGTATGGTTCTAGCACGGACAGTTATGCGACCCAGAAATTCAGTATTGGTTATGCGCAACAGAACTGGAATGCCACACTCGCAACCAAACAGTTCCAGATTTTTACCATTGACGATAGAAGAAGGGCCTACCGGGCAACTCCTCAGTTGGATCTGCATTATTATAAAAACGATTTAGGGCCATTTGATTTTAATGCCTATGCCCAAGCAGCTAAATTTACCAGTGTTGGTAACCAGTGGCCAAATGCAACACGCTGGCATCTGGAACCCACCATTAACTTGCCGCTCTCCAACGGCTGGGCCAGCATCAACAATGAATTTAAGTTGATGGCGACGCATTACCAACAGGATCTTACTGAGGAAACCAAAGCCAATAAAGATACGGCCTTATTGGAGAGATCAGTAAACCGTCTCCTGCCTGTATTTAAATCAGATGCCAAGATGGTGTTTGAACGCGCCATGTATTTTAATCAGGATTACACCCAGACGCTGGAGCCACGCGTTCAGTATCTGTATGTGCCTTACAAGAATCAAAATAACATTAACAACTTTGATTCCTCCCTGCTGCAAGCCGACTATACCGGATTGTTCCGTGACCGCTTCTACAGTGGGTTAGATCGCATTTCATCTGCCAATCAATTTACGACGGGTGTAACTACCCGCATTTATGATGAAGATTTAGTTGAACGTTTTAGCCTGTCCGTAGGTCAAATCTACTACTTTGAACGTCCACGTACTGAAGATACTGAACCTAATTCAGGTTCTAAAGATATCATCGGCAACAAAAAGGGAACGGGCGCCACGACATGGGCCGGAGATGCGCACTGGAGAATCAATGATTCCTGGGGGCTCAAAGGCGGGCTGCAATACGATAACCGTCTGGGCAGTTTAACCATGGGCAATGCAGTAGTGGAATACCGTCGTGATGCTGATCGCATATTGCAGTTAAACTATCGTTTTGTTGACCGCGATTATATTCAGGCCACGCTCAAAGGCGGTGCGCCAGCTTATCAACAGGGTATTTCGCAGGTTGGGATGGTGGCAAGCTGGCCATTGACGGATCACTGGGCATTTGTCGGAGCGTATTACTACGATACCAAAGAGAAACAACCTGCGAACCAGATGGTTGGCCTGCAATACAACACTTGCTGTTGGGCAGTCAATGTGGGCTATGAACGCAAAATCGTCAACTGGAGGTTCGGCAGCAGTCAGTATGACAACAAATGGTCATTCAATGTTGAACTTCGTGGCTTAAGTAACAATCACAGTTTGGGTAGCCAGAAAATGCTACAGCAAGGTATTCTTCCATACCAGCGTGCATTCTGATACCGATAAACTCTGATACCGATAAACACAACGTATACACAATAACCCCGCCAAGGCGGGATTGATATGATGGGAAATGTATGAAGAACTGGAGAACGCTCATTCTCGGATTGATGTTTTCAGTAAATACTGTCGCAGTGGCAGCACCGCAGGAACTCAATAAGGTGGCTGCCGTTGTTAACAATGATGTCGTACTGGAAAGTGACGTCAACAGCCTCTTACAATCCGTTAAACTCAATGCAAAGCATGCAGACCAGCAAATACCGGATGAAGAAGCACTGCGTCATCAGATCGTTGAGCGCCTGATTATGGATGACATCGTTTTGCAAATGGCAAAACAGATGCAAATTACCATCCCCGATCAAGCCCTGGATTCTGCAATCACCGATATTGCAGCCCAAAACCACCTGAGCATGGCCCAGCTGAAACAGAACCTGACCGCAAATGGTATTAATTTTGATACCTACCGCAACCAAGTCCGCAAGGAAATGACGATTGCGGAAGTACGCAATAATGAAGTGCGCCGCCGCATCACTATTCTGCCACAGGAAGTTGATTCACTGGCGAATCAGCTCGAAAGCCAGAATAGTCAGGACTCGGAATTGAACATCAGCCATATTCTGATCCCTCTGCCAGAAAATCCGGATCAGGCTCAGGTAGAAAAAGCTGAAACCACGGTCAAAAAAATCTTGTCTGAACTCAAGAGTGGCGGGGATTTCGGCAAATTGGCCATCGCATATTCTGGTGATAGCCAAGCCCTGAAAGGGGGAAATATGGGCTGGAGCAGGTTGCAGGAATTGCCAACCCTGTACGCTGAACAGCTTGCGCACAAGGGACAGATTACTGCGCACAAGGGACAGATCATTGGCCCGATTCGTTCTGGTGTGGGTTTTCACATTCTGAAAGTGAATGATATCCGTGGTGGTCAGACGCCGATTGCGGTCACTGAAGTGAATGCCCGTCATATTCTGCTGAAGACATCACCGGTTATGAATGACGAGCAGGCGCGTAACGAATTAATGAAACTCAGGGAAGAAATCTTAAGCGGCAAAACGACATTCGAAGCAGCAGCAAAAGAGTATTCTGAAGATCCCGGTTCCGCCATGCGTGGTGGAGAACTGGGCTGGAATTTGCCGAGTGCTTATGACCCTGCTTTCCGTGACGCATTGACCAAACTGCAAAAAGGTGAGATCAGCCAACCCGTTCACTCTTCTTTCGGCTGGCACTTAATTCAACTGCTTGATAGCCGCAAAGTTGACAGAACTGATACAGCACAGAAAGACCGTGCCTACCGTCTGCTGTTCAACCGTAAATTCAATGAAGAGGCACAAAGCTGGGTGCAAGAATTACGCGCCTCTGCTTATGTGAAAATTTTAGATGGTAGCGATGCACAACAATAAATCCACTATCAACCCCATTGTCATCACCCCCGGCGAGCCGGCCGGGGTTGGTCCTGATTTAGTGATTGCCCTCGCCCAAAAAGAGTGGCCTATCCAATTGGTAGTCTGTGCTGATCCAGAGCTGATGCTCTCCCGGGCCAGACAACTGAATTTACCTCTAAGACTACAAACATACTCCCCTGAACACATTTCTTCATCACAAGCAGCCGGAACCCTGACTATTCTGCCTGTCTCTCTCCAATCTCCGACCATTGCGGGTGAATTGAACCGAGAAAACGGTACTTATGTCACGGAAACCCTGGCAAAAGCCTGCGATGGTTGCCTGAATGGGGAATTTTCTGCTCTGGTGACAGGACCGGTGCATAAGGGCGTCATTAATGAAGCTGGCGTGCCTTTTACCGGACATACTGAGTTTTTTGCTGACCACAGCCAATGCTCAAGGGTGGTCATGATGTTGGCAACAGAAGAGTTACGGGTGGCGCTGGCAACGACACACCTGCCAATTTTAGATGTTCCCAAGGCGATTACCTTTGATTCCCTCAGGGAAGTTGTCACCATTCTCAACCATGATCTGAAAACCAAATTCGGTATCCAACGTCCCCACATCTATGTTTGCGGCCTGAATCCCCATGCGGGTGAAGGCGGGCATATGGGGCATGAAGAAATAGATGTGATCATTCCTGCGCTGGATAGCCTGAGAGCAGAAGGGATATGGCTGGAAGGCCCATTACCCGCTGATACACTTTTTCAGCCCAAATATTTGGATAATGCCGATGCTGTGCTTTCTATGTATCACGATCAGGGGCTACCCGTGTTAAAATACCAGGGTTTTGGCAGGGCCGTGAATATTACATTGGGTCTGCCATTTATCCGAACTTCTGTCGATCATGGCACAGCACTGGAGCTGGCGGGGACAGGTCAAGCTGATGTGGGTAGTTTTATCACCGCATTAAATCTAGCAATTAAAATGATACAAAACAGTAATGAATAATAAAGTCCATCAAGGGCACCATGCCCGTAAACGTTTCGGGCAAAACTTTTTAACCGATCAGTTTATTATTGATAGCATTGTCGATGCGATAAACCCACAGGCTGGTCAGGCTGTAGTGGAGATTGGCCCGGGTCTGGGAGCACTGACTGAACCCGTTGGTGAGCGCATGGATAAAATGACGGTCGTCGAGCTTGACCGCGATTTGGCGGCCAGACTGCATGTCCATCCGAAACTAAAAGATAAGCTGACAATCATTCAACAAGATGCGATGACTGTTGATTTTGGTCAGATTGCCAGAGAGCGCGGGCAGTCACTGCGTGTATTTGGTAATCTGCCTTATAATATTTCCACGCCATTGATGTTCCACCTTTTCAGCTATACTGATGCTATCGCTGATATGAGCTTTATGCTGCAAAAAGAAGTGGTGAATCGTCTTGTCGCTGGCCCGGGCAGCAAAGCCTACGGGCGTTTAAGTGTGATGGCTCAATACTACTGTCAAGTAATCCCTGTTCTTGAGGTACCGCCTACGGCATTCACGCCGGCACCAAAGGTGGATTCCGCTATTGTGCGCCTGATCCCGTACAAGACCATACCTTATCCGGTTCAGGACATTAACATGTTAGCCCGGATCACAACTCAAGCGTTTAACCAACGGAGAAAAACTATCCGTAACAGCCTTGGGAATATTTTTTCTGCTGAACAGTTATCTGAACTGGGTGTTGATCCAACCATTCGGGCTGAAAACATCTCTGTCGAGCAATACTGTAAAATGGCAAACTGGTTATCGTCTCAGTCTGAAGTTGCCTGAAATCAACAAACAGTCGTTACAGTAACAGGAGGCACCTATGCTCAATGAACCAAGAATTTATATTCAAGTACAAAGTACCTATGTAGAAAGTCAATCACAGCCGGAACAACAGCGCTTTGTATTTGCTTATACAATATCAATTCGCAATCTTGGGCATTTCCCAGTGCAACTGATTAGCCGTTACTGGCGCATAACCAACAGTGATGGTCACCGAACCGAAATTCAGGGTGAAGGGGTTGTGGGGAAACAACCTTTGATCCCGTCGGGAGCAGAGTATAGCTACAGCAGCGGGGCAATCCTGGAAACACCTCTGGGCACGATGGAAGGTCATTATGAAATGGTTGATCACGAGGGCCACCCATTTCGGGCCGCCATTCCCGTATTTCGACTGGCAATTCCAACACTGATTAATTAATTATGGCGACATACCTTATCGGCGACATTCACGGTTGTTACCGTGAATTACGTGCCTTATTAGAACAAGTTGATTTTCATCCCGGCAAAGATACGTTGTGGCTAACGGGCGATTTGGTCGCTCGTGGCCCTGACTCTCTGGCAGTACTTCGTTATATCAAACAGCTCGGCACAGCAGTTAAACTGGTGTTGGGTAATCACGATCTGCATTTGTTGGCTGTTTACGCAAAAATCAGCCGCAATAAGCCGAAAGACTTACTGGATGAATTGCTCACTGCACCAGATATCGATGAATTGATAAATTGGCTGAGAAAACAGCCAATGTTACAAATCGATGATGAGTTGAAACTGGTCATGGCTCATGCAGGACTCACCCCACAATGGGATTTAGAGACTGCCAAAACATGTGCCCGTGAAGTGGAAGCCATTCTTCGCAGTGACAGTTATCCTTTATTTCTCAATGAAATGTATGGGGATATGCCAAATAACTGGGCCCCTGAGTTAAGTGGCCTTGCCCGGCTGCGTTACAGCACCAATGCACTGACCCGGATGCGTTATTGTTTCCCAAATGGTCAGTTGGATATGATCTGTAAATCTAAGCCCGAAAATGCCCCTGCTCCGCTGAAACCCTGGTTCGAATTACCGCGCAACATTCCTGAAGATTATTCCATTGCGTTTGGTCACTGGGCTGCGCTGGAAGGACAAGGTGCTCCTGATGGTATTTATGCGCTGGATACAGGCTGCTGTTGGGGAGGTAAGTTGACAATGCTACGTTGGGAAGATAAACAGTATTTCAGTCAGGATGCAATGCTCACGAAAACGAAAGACTGAATTGACGACGCCGGAGTGCCCGGGCACTCCGGCGTAAAATTAAATCACTCTCTGCGTTCTAAGACTTCAAAACAATAGCTGTGTGAATTGTTTTCATCTTCATCGTGATATTCAGTAAAAACTGAATTCCACTCATCAGGTTCATAATCAGGGAAGTGCGTGTCACCAATCACTTCTGCATCGATGTGAGTCAGATACATACGATTGGCCAGAGGAATAAACTGCTCATAAATTTGTCCTCCTCCCATCACCATAATCTCTTCAACATCACCAGCCGCAGCTAAAGCAGCTTCGATGGAGCTTACCCAAGTGACCCGATCATCGCTTGCAGGTTGACTGCTGATCACGATATTCAGACGTCCCGGCAAAGGACGGCCAATTGATTCATAAGTAACTCGTCCCATCACAACCGGCTTTCCGAGTGTGTTGCGTTTGAACCAGGCTAAATCACCCGGCAGAGTCCACGGCATGGAATTTTCCATACCAATAACTCGATCCATGGCCATCGCAGCAATCAAGCTAATATTCATTAAGTCACCTTACAGGCAAGTAGTATGAAAATTTGGGACACTATACGGAAAGGGCTACGCTCAGTCGATAAAATTAGCAATTTATTCAGAACAAATTGTTAGTCTATACACTAAATGTTAAGCAATTTATTGCCTAATCAACCCCTGGTTGACAAAAGGATTCCCCATAGCAGCCCGATTCAACCGGACGGGCATCCACCACTGCTCTTCATTGCTATTCTGAGTTGCTATTTCTTAATGCCATTTTTACCCAATATTATTGTTACCCAATACTAAAACTGGCAGGGTTAACAATTAATCGTCCTGCAACTCCACGATCCGCCATTTCCAGTATCTGGCTGTGATACATAAAGGGGAAATTCTCATAAGAGGGCTGCATCATATTAACCAGTAGTTCTGCCCGTTCATTAATCCAGACAGTATCTTTCCAACCATAATCCTGTGGCTCTGGGCGATTGCCATTAAGGCTGATAACTTTAAATCTTACGCCTTCGATATGGAAAGGCTGGGGTGTTGGGGTTGTGATTACCCAACGTTCCCATGCACCTTGCTGGCTGGCTATGTCGGTTCGGTGTTCATTCAGCACTGAACCATTAATTCCCTGAGAATAATCTCCCAAAGCCAACTGCCTGCTTCGGATAGAAGAATTGATTTGTGTATTATCCAGTACGAGCTGAGAAGGTAATTGATCCGTCACCAGAGGGAGCAAACCACTGGCTTTTAGCGTCAGTACGGTGGTTGATATCAATTTGGTTGAAGGTTCAAACAATCCTTTCAAACGATCTATCACGCTTGCGGATTCTCCCGCAGTAATAGTGACACTTTCCACTTTCGACATATCAATCAAGACTTCACGACGTTCGCCCGGGGCAAGTGGCAGTTGCTGTATGGCTACAGGAGCAGGCAATAGCCCTTGATCAGTTCCAATCATATAGAAAGGACGCCCATCGCTGAGTTCTAATTGATATCGCCGGGCATTAGAAGCATTCAGCAAACGTAGCCTGACCCAGCCTCTGGCAACTTCAACAAAAGGATTTTCAACCCCATTAACCACTAAAGTATCGCCAAGGAAACCCTGATTGGCTGATGGGTCATATTGTGGTACGCCAAAATTATCCAGTCGTTTATCCTGCAAAATAACAGGGAAATCATCAACGCCATAATGTTCAGGTAAAGGCAAACTACGGCTGCTTTCGTCTTCCACCAGCCACATTCCGGCCAGACCAGCATAAACATGCCGTGCCATTTGGTGTGGTGTGTTGGCATGATACCAACAGGTAGCCGCAGGTTGATCGATTGGGATAACGGGCGACCAACTTTCACCCGGTGCTATTAAGCGGGCCGAGCCTCCCATCAGGGTTCCGGGCACCAGTAAACCACCTACCGTCATTGAAACCGGTTCAGACAGACGATTGCTATATATCAGTTTGACATCATCTCCGCGACGAACCCGAATAGTCGGCCCCAGGTAGTGCCCGTTGATGCCCCAAACATGAACTTTATTCTGACCGTTAAATGACCATTTGGCTTTCTGTATGGCTAAAAATAGAGGTTGTCCGCCTCGGGGTTCCAGTAAGGGGGGAAGTGGCAATTTCGTTTGTTGATTTTTATTGGCTCGAACCGCAAAAGGAAGCGCCCCTAAACACATTGCCAAACCAGATGCCTGAATAAACTGGCGTCGACTCAGTGACATACTTTCTCCACAGCAGGAATAGTATCTACGACAAGGAATAGTATCTACGACAAAAATAGCAATCCACAATGATTGCTTATGTAAACGCAAGCACTAGTAATGACTAAAAAATTCAAATAATTACTGGGATGAATATCCCGATATTGTGGCTATCAGGATTTATTATTCTATCGATTGCGTTTAATAAAAACATTAAGTTATTAAACGCAATCATATCGCGAATGGGAAATAAATTCTAAAACTATCTTAAATTGATAGCCAAAATTCGGTCAACGTGTGGGGAAATATATTTGACGATTTCGGACATTTTATCGTCATCCGAATTTATCCTCGCTTATTCAGCGCCTCAACTTCTTTATCCAATTCTTCAATTTTAGATTGCATCATTTGCCGACAATGCCCCGCCAATTCACGAACCTGCTCTTTGGTATATTTCGTGGTATCAATCGGAGGTAACATTTCGACAATCACAGCGCCATTATTCCAACGATTCAATTTTACTTTACCGTGTGTTGAAGAAACACACACCGGCACGATAGGTACACCTGCTGCAATAGCAGCATGAAAAGCACCTGTTTTAAACGGCAACAATCCGCGACCACGGCTGCGCGTTCCTTCCGGGAACATCCAGACCGAAACCTGCTTTTTGGTAATTTGATCAACAACCTGTGAGATTGTACCGTGTGCTTTTGTGCGGTTTTCTCTGTCGATCAAAATATTACCTGTCAGGTAATAAAGCTGACCAAAGAACGGAATAAAAACCAGACTTTTTTTGCCCACAGTGACGGTACGTGGCTGCACTGCATTAGACATGGTTACCATGTCGTAATTGTTTTGATGATTAGCGATATAAATGCTAGGCCCATATTCCTGAGCGCCTGCCGGAATACGTTCCACCAGTTTAATACCAAATATTTTATGCAGTTTGCCAAACGCATGACCGAAGGTCATAACATGACGTGGATTGCGCGGACTGAATAAACAGTAGATACAACCAAAAATAAAGATCAGGATTGTAAACAGAATAACAATAATTCCACGAATGATTGCTAGCATATCGGCCTCTTTCAGAGCGGGCCAGTATCATACTGGCCCGCAATTATGATTTTTGTTGTTACTTATTGGTTAGGCGTTTCTACTTCAACACGTTCCACGCGCTGTAATCCACGAGGCAGTGAGGTTCCCTTACGCCCTCTTTCTGCTCTGAATTTCTGTAAGTCCTCTGGGCGGAGTTGCAATTTACGCTTACCAAAGTAGAGCGTAATGGTGGATTGCGGAGGCAGCACCAGCAACCAACTCAGCATATCTTCCCCTGATGCGGCCTGAGCTGCGGGGATAGACACAATCTTGTTGCCCTTGCCTTTGGAAAGCTGAGGAAGATCCGCTACAGGGAACATTAACACGCGGCCCGCTTTGGTTATCGCCAGTAGCATATCATCCTGCTCGTTGTTAATTTCCAACGGCAACATCACTTTGGCCTTTTCAGGCAGGGTAATCAACGCCTTACCTGCACGGTTTTTCGCAATCAGGTCACTGAAAGTACAGATAAAACCATAACCCGCATCTGATGCCATCAGGAGTTTCTGTTCTTCTTTCGCCATCAGAAGATGCTCAACGGATGCTCCGGCCGGCAATGCCAATTTCCCCGTCAACGGTTCGCCCTGACCTCTGGCTGATGGCAAATCCAACGGATCTATAGAGTAACTACGCCCGGTGTTATCAATAAAGACCACGGGTTGGTTACTTTTACCCCGTACTGCACTGCGGAAGCTGTCACCAGACTTATAATTCAAGCCAGCCGGATCAATCTCATGCCCTTTCGCACTGCGCACCCAGCCCATTTCAGACATAACGACCGTAATTGGCTCAGATGGCAGGATGTCATGATCGCTCATGGCTTTCGCTTCTGTGCGCTCTTTCAACGGAGAGCGGCGAACATCACCGTAGCTTTCAGCATCGGCAATAATCTCTTTTTTCAGCAAGGTATTTAATTTACGTTCGGAACCCAAAATCGACTGAAGTTTGTCACGCTCTTTCGCCAATTCATCCTGCTCGCCACGAATTTTGACTTCTTCCAATTTCGCCAAGTGACGCAATTTCAGATCCAGAATTGCTTCAGCCTGCGTTTCGGTTAATTCAAAACGCTGCATCAGCACTGGCTTTGGTTCATCTTCATTGCGAATAATGAGGATGACTTCGTCAATGTTAAGATAAGCCTCTAACAAACCTTCCAGAATATGTAAACGTTTAAGGACTTTTTCCAAACGGTAATTCAGACGGTTACGCACTGTTTCACGACGGAAAACCAGCCATTCGCTGAGGATCTCAACCAAGCCTTTAACCGCAGGACGGTTATCCAAACCGATCATGTTGAGGTTAACGCGATAGCTTTTTTCCAGATCGGTCGTCGCAAACAGATGGTTCATAACTTGTTCGACATCAACACGATTATTCCGTGGAACAATCACCAAACGGGTTGGGTTTTCGTGATCAGATTCATCGCGTAGATCATCCACCATTGGCAGCTTCTTCGCCCGCATTTGGCTGGCGATCTGCTCCAGAATTTTCGCGCCGGACACTTGGTGTGGCAGGGCGGTAATGACAACGTTGCTCTCTTCTTTCGTCCAAATAGCCCGCATACGCACCGAACCACGGCCATTTTTGTAGATCTTGCGAATATCTTCTTTAGACGTGATGATCTCGGCTTCGGTTGGATAATCCGGACCCTTGACATATTCCATTGCCTCATCAAGCGATAGATCAGGCTTATCCAGCATGGCAATCAGTGCATTCGCCACTTCACGGGCATTATGCGGTGGAATATCCGTTGCCATACCAACGGCAATGCCGGTAGTGCCATTCAGCAAAATATTGGGTAGGCGTGCAGGCAACATTTTCGGCTCCTGCAATGTACCGTCAAAGTTTGGCACCCAATCCACCGTGCCTTGCCCCAACTCACTCAACAGCAACTCAGCATATTTGGACAACCGGGATTCGGTATAACGCATCGCCGCAAAAGATTTCGGATCATCCGGGGCCCCCCAGTTACCTTGCCCATCAACCAGCGGATAACGGTATGAGAAAGGCTGTGCCATCAAAACCATAGCTTCATAACATGCGCCATCCCCATGTGGATGGTATTTACCCAGCACGTCACCCACGGTACGGGCAGATTTTTTAAATTTGGCGCTGCTGCTCAGCCCCAGTTCTGACATCGCATAGACAATACGGCGCTGAACAGGTTTTAAACCATCACCGATAAAAGGCAACGCCCTGTCCATGATGACGTACATGGAGTAGTTCAAATAGGCGTTTTCAGTGAACGTGTGAAGCGGTTGACGCTCCACACCATCGTGAGCTATCTCACTCATGTATTAATTTCCTCAGAATCTGTATTGACTATCTATTGCGCTATATCTCAATACGCTAAACTTCAATATTGATGGAATCACCTTTCTCTTGTAGCCAGTTACGGCGATCTTCTGAGCGTTTTTTCGCCAGAAGCATATCCATGACTGAAAGGGTTTCCTGATAATTATCATCGTCGATAGTCAATTGCACCAGACGGCGAGTGTTGGGATCTAACGTGGTTTCGCGCAACTGCATCGGGTTCATTTCACCCAAGCCTTTAAAGCGCTGAACATTCGGTTTACCCCGTTTGCGGCTCAAGCGATCCAGTATGGCACTCTTTTCTCCCTCATCCAGCGCATAGTGCACTTCTTTGCCGAGGTCGATGCGGTACAGTGGCGGCATTGCCATATAGACATGCCCACGTTTTACCAGCGTCGGGAAGTGGCGGACAAACAGGGCACACAGCAGGGTGGCAATGTGCAATCCATCAGAATCCGCATCCGCCAGTATGCAGACTTTACCGTAACGAAGCTGGCTCAAATCTTCACTATCAGGATCGATACCAATCGCAACAGAAATATCATGCACTTCCTGCGAGGCCAGTACTTCATCAGAAGAAACTTCCCATGTATTCAGGATCTTTCCGCGCAGCGGCATAATCGCCTGGAATTCACGATCGCGGGCTTGTTTAGCAGAGCCGCCGGCCGAATCCCCTTCCACCAGAAACAGCTCCGTGATATTGAGATCCTGAGCGGTACAATCGGCTAATTTGCCCGGCAACGCAGGGCCGTTGGTCAGCTTTTTACGCACGACTTTCTTCGCCGCACGCATTCTGCGTTGCGCACTGGCAATGGCCATTTCAGCCAGTTGTTCTGCTTCCTGAATATGCTGGTTCAACCACAGGCTGAATGCATCTTTCACCACCCCAGAAACGAAAGCCGCAGATTGGCGTGAAGAGAGGCGTTCTTTGGTTTGCCCTGCAAATTGCGGATCTTGCATTTTGAGGGATAACACGTAAGCACAGCGATCCCAGATATCATCAGCCGAGAGTTTAACGCCACGTGGCAGGATGTTGCGGAATTCACAGAACTCACGCATGGCATCAAGCAAACCTTGGCGTAATCCATTAACGTGGGTTCCCCCCTGTACTGTCGGGATCAGGTTAACGTAACTTTCTGCCAGTAATTCTCCGCCTTCCGGCAACCAAAGCAATGCCCAGTCAACGGCTTCAGTATCCCCGCTTAATGTGCCCACAAAAGGCGCTTGTGGTAACGTTACCAAACCATTAATGGCTTCCAGCAGATAATCTGTCAGCCCGTCGGCATAACACCATTTCTGCACTGTATCGTTCAATTTGTCTTTAAAGACAATTTCAACACCCGGACACAATACCGCCTTCGCTTTCAGTAAATGTGTCAAACGAGTGGCAGAGAAACGGGGGATATCGAAATAGCTTTCATCCGGCCAGAAATGAACACTCGTTCCGGTGTTGCGCTTGCCACAACTGCCGATGATTTCCAGCTCTTGTACTTTTTCGCCATTTTCAAAAGCGATCTGATGAACTTGACTGTTGCGACGAACCGTGACCTCTACCCGTTTGGACAGGGCGTTGACCACCGAGATCCCGACACCATGCAGGCCACCAGAAAACTGGTAATTTTTATTGGAAAATTTTCCCCCCGCATGCAGGCGGGTGAGGATCAATTCAACAGCAGAAACTTTTTCTTCAGGATGGATATCAACCGGCATACCACGGCCATCATCTATCACTTCCAGAGACTGATCGCTGTGAAGGATTACTTCAATATGCTTCGCGTGACCAGCCAAGGCTTCGTCCACGCTGTTATCGATCACTTCCTGTGCCAGATGGTTCGGGCGGGCTGTATCGGTATACATGCCGGGACGACGACGAACTGGCTCCAGGCCACTGAGGACTTCAATGGCCTCTGCGTTGTAACTAGATTGAGTCATGTTGTAATTCTGTCGGTTGCTTCGTTATTAGAGGGCCAATCAGTATTGATATACTGTTGATAATACCAGTCGCTTACCTATTTTTGGCAATTTTTTTACTATTACCACTGGTCAGACCCAAGAAGTTGATGATTTGAGGGAAATAGTATTCGAAGCCAACAAAAGCATGATTCCCACCAGATTCGACCGTTTGCCGGCACTGCATCAGGTAAGCAACGGCCTGGCGGTAGTCGAGCACTTCATCCCCGGTTTGCTGCAATAACCAGATAAGATCGGGCGATTCCAGCGGGTCAATGTGCATCACTTTGAGATCATGTATGTGACTTTGTTCGAGAGTATACCGCTCTTCGGTATAGGGATTCACGTTTTCCCCGAGATAATCCTGAAGCAAATCGAATGGGCGTACCGCAGGGTTAACAACCACGGCAGGTAATCCAAAACACTGGGAAAGCCAGATAGCCAGATAGCCGCCAAGGGAAGAGCCCACCAGACCGATATTTTCACCAGCGCACTCCATCACCAGTTCTTCCAGCAAGGTCGCCGTTTCTTCAGGATAAGGCGGTAATTGCGGCGTCAGCATCTCAATTTCAGGATGCTGCTGGTGCAACCATGTTTTCAGTGCATTGGCTTTCGCTGATTGGGGTGAGCTATTGAAACCATGTAGATAAAGTAACGTTGACATTAATACCCGTCCGAATCTAAATCCGGGCAAAACTCGTTACTCTTAAGCCTGTGAACCTGTGTTTGCAATCTTGTTTCTTCGTTGCCAGCCACAGACAGTTCGAGGTAACGCCATCCCGGAGCCACTGTATCAAGCATAAAATTAGTACAATGTGGCTTAAATTGCACACAGGTTGATGGTGTTGCCATAACACGAATGCCATTCCACATTTCATCAACTTCCTGATGGATATGTCCGCACAGTATGGCTTTCACCTGTGCTTTGCCTTTCAAAAACTCTGATAATTCAGGGGCATTACGTAAGCTGTGCTGATCTAACCATGTACATCCAGAAGGAATGGGATGATGGTGCAGCATGACAATGGTATGGCGCTCACTGTGCTCATCCAAACATTTATTCATCCACTCGAGCTGATAATCCGTCAACTCTCCATGAGGAACGCCCTGCACCTGACTATCCAACATAATTAATTGCCAATGCTGACCGATAAATATCTGCTTGGAAGGTGAAATCCCTGCGGCTGCCAATGTATCAACCATCGCTGGCTGATAATCATGATTACCGGGCAGCCAAACACAAGGCGCAGGCAAACGAGCAATCCCCTCAGCAAAGTGCTGATAGGCATTGATTGTCTGATCCTGAACCAAATCACCTGTCGCAACGATCAAATCAATATCGAGATTCTGCTCAAGGATCTTATCCAACACAGCATGATAGCTACGATAAGTATTGATGCCCAGCAGTGAATCACCCTTATTGGCGAAAAGATGCGTATCAGTGATTTGTAGTATTCTGGCTGTGGCACCTTCTGCCACAGGTATTTCAAGCAGGCTTTCCAAATGGTTTCCTTTTCCTGTCGATCATAAGGATTATTCTAGCGTGTCTTTATGTAAAAGATCTGCTGACTGGGGCACACTTCCCGTTTTCCAGCATAAATTAGGAATGGTTCCCCAACCAATCTCTCTTCAGTTTTTCATGGTGCAATGCAAGCCACTGTATTGCAATAACCGAAGCGGCATTATCGATAACCCCTTCTTCTACCCACTGGTAAGCTTGCTCACGGCTGACAACCAGAACGCGGATATCTTCATGTTCACCTTCCAGACCATGAACGCCTGACGCGGTAGAAGCATCCACTTCACCGACAAAGATATGCATGCGCTCTGTTGTACCGCCAGGGCTGGAGAGATAGCTCAACGCAGGCTGACAGCGCTTAACCTCAATACCAGCCTCTTCCACTGCCTCACGGCGCACAACCTGTTCACCCTCTTCACCCTCTTCGATCATGCCGGCAATCACTTCCAGCAACCACGGCGTTTGGCTGGTTTCAAGCGCAGGAATACGGATTTGCTCAATCAAAACGACTTCATCGCGTACCGGATCATAAGGCAATAACACGCCTGCATGACCGCGTTCAAAAACCTCGCGTTTAACGGTTTCACTCCAGCCACCCCGAAACAGACGATGCCTGAATTGATATTCCGTCATGGTGAAAAAACCGCGATAAAGCGTTTTTTGGGAAATAACTTCAACATCTTGTTTTGTAAAAGTACGCGACGGGGAAAGATCTTCGCTCATAAAAGCTCCTGATTATTTTTAAAATTTCCTATTATTAAAAGGTATTTTTCTACATTGTCTAAATAAATTCATTTTGATGATATAAACAAGTTGAAAAATGAGGCAATATGGCACAAACAGCCACCCTGCCTTATTGGTATTTTCTGCTAGAATCTGTGGTAGTTAGTTTTTATGCAGAGGCAACTTAAGCAAAATAGCTGCACAACAAGGAACGCAAATGAAAAAATTGCTCTCTCTTTTTATTGCTATGAATCTGGTCGGTTTTAGTACTTCAAGCCATGCTGCAGATTTACTCCAGATTTATCAGCAGGCAAAAGAAACAAACCCGGAATTGCTTAAGGCACAAGCTGACCGCAATTCAGTAGTTGAAAATGTTAATCAATCCCGTAGTGCTTTACTGCCTCAATTGGGATTAAGCGCAGGTGCGAGTTATAGAAAGGGCTTTCGCGACTCTAAAGACACTGAAAACCATGGTACAAATGCAAGCTTGCAGTTGACCCAGACCATCTTCGATATGGCGAAATGGAATAAGCTAAATCAATCTGAGAAAAGTGCTGGTATCGCGGATATCAATTACCAAACAGCCCAACAAAAACTAATTCTGGATACTGCACAAGCCTATTTTGGCGTTCTGAATAAAATTGATGCCCTGACATATAGCGAAGCCCAGAAAGCCTCACTATACCGTCAGTTAGATCAAACAACCCAGCGTTTTAATGTAGGACTGGTTGCCATTACTGACGTGCAGAATGCCCGCGCCGAATATGACTCAATTCTGGCCCAAGAGGTTTCTAACCGTAACGATCTAGAGAATGCGTTAGAAAAACTACGCATGATTACGGGCACTTACTACCCGCAACTAGCCGCATTAAATATTGATCAATTTAAAACTAAACAACCTGAACCTGCTGATAAGGTGCTAAAAGAAGCAGAAAACCGCAACCTGAGCCTGCTATCAGCACGTTTAAACCAAGATTTAAGTCGTGAAAAGATCAAAGAATCACAGACAGGCTATATGCCAACGATTAAGTTGACTGCAGGCACAGAAATCGCCAACAATCATAGTCGCGGCAACGTCCAACCAGATGGAAGGAATTCATACACCGGAAGTAATTCTGTTGGAGTATCCTTAGATCTACCGCTATTCAGTGGTGGATTAACCTATTCTCAAGTAGAACAAGCAAAATATAATTTCGTCGGCGCGAGTCAGGATTTGGAAAACACTTACCGTAAAGTGACACAAGAAGTGCATTCCTCTACCAATAATATTTCTGCTGCGATCAGTAGTGTTGACGCCAACAAACAGACTGTGCTCTCTACACAAAGTTCATTGGATTCAATGGAGGCTGGTTATCAGGTCGGAACCCGTACTATCGTTGACGTGTTGCAAGCGACAACCAAGCTTTATCAAGCCAAACAGAATCTGTCTAAAGCACGTTATGATTATCTGCTTTCACTGTTGCAGAACAAACAGGCGCGTGGCACTTTGAATGAAAATGATTTGATAGAGTTGAACAAGATGTTAGGCGCGCAAATCTCTACTTCTGCCAGCAGCATCATTAAAGAGATGAAAACGCCATCAATTCGCTGATTTAATGCTCTATCGTTTTACATTAAAAAACGTTATATTAAAGACGCTATACTAAAGAAAGCAGCCCGCCAATTGTGTGGGCTGCTTTTTAAGCATATCCCAGAGAGCCAATCCCCTGGATATCCTATGTGGGACACGCTCTTAATCAGATACCTTTAAGATGGATGCCCCCTATGACAATGAAACGGACAAAAGAGATAAACCGCGATTCTTTTCGCAAAACGTGGCGAAGCTATCGTCTGGCACCTGTAGCGCTCGCTGTCAGTGCTGTTTTCATGCTTTCTGCCTGTGAACAAAACGATGAAACGGTGTCACTCTATACGAATGCCGATGAGTGCTCTCAGGCGAATCCTTCTCAAAGCGAACAATGTAAAGTCGCTTACAACAATGCCGTGAAAGAAGCGGAGAAAACCGCACCGAAATATGCTTCTCGCGAAGAGTGTGTTGCAGAGTTTGGTGAACAGCAATGTACGCAAACACCGGCTCAGGCTGGCGTCGGTCAGGCTCAGGCACAAGACAGCAGCAGCGGCAGTTTCTGGATGCCTTTGATGGCAGGTTATATGATGGGTCGCTTAATGGGCGGCAGCTCTGCACCATCACAACCGCTGTTTACCTCAAAATCAGCTTCCAGCCCGGCTAACGGCAAGTTTGTTGATGCGACAGGTAAAAGCTATGGCCCTGCTACCGCAGGCGGTCGCAGCATGACTGTGCCAAAAACCGCAATGGCGCCAAAACCCGCCACCACAACCACCATTACCCGCGGCGGGTTCGGTGAGTCTGTGGCGAAACAATCGACTATGCAGCGTTCGTCTGCCAGCTCAAGCTCCAGTTCTTCCCGTTCTATGGGTGGTTAATTAAAGATGAAACGCATTGGTATTACCGAGCGCCCGGATTGGCGCGAAAAGGCTGAAGAATATGGCTTTAACTTTCATACTATGTATGGTCAGCCTTACTGGAGTGAAGATGCTTATTACCAGTTCACTCTGAACCAGATTGAAGAAATTGAAGATGCGACAGCAGAACTGCACCAAATGTGTTTGCAGGTCGTGGAAAAAGTGGTCAATAGCGAAGAGCTGCTGGCAAAATTTCAGATCCCAAAACACTGCTGGGAGTTTATCCGCTCTTCATGGGTAACCAGCCAGCCTTCACTCTATTCCCGTCTGGATTTAGCCTATGATGGCAAAAATCCGCCTAAGTTACTGGAAAACAACGCCGATACCCCGACGTCTCTGTATGAATCTGCTTTCTTTCAGTGGATCTGGCTGGAAGACCAGATCAATGCCGGCAACCTGCCGTCAGATGCAGATCAGTTCAATAGCCTGCAAGAAAAGCTGATTGATCGTTTTGTGCAGTTACGTGAAAAACATGGATTTGGCCTGCTGCATATGGCCTGCTGTCAGGATACTGAGGAAGATCGTGGCACTATCCAATATTTACAGGACTGCGCTGCGGAAGCTGGTATTCCAACCGAATTCCTGTTTATTGAAGATATCGGGCTGGGTGAAAAAGGGCAGTTTACTGACTTGCAGGATCAAGTGATCGGCAATCTGTTTAAACTGTATCCGTGGGAATTCATGTTGCGTGAGATGTTTTCCACCAAACTGGCTGATGCGGGTGTGCGTTGGCTGGAACCGGCATGGAAAAGCATTATCTCCAACAAAGCGTTATTGCCAATGCTGTGGAAAATGTTCCCGAATCATCCTAATCTGCTGCCTGCTTATTTTGCGGATGAACGCCCTTCAGATATGGATAGCTATGTTATTAAGCCGCTGTTTTCCCGTGAAGGTGCCAATATTCGTATCATCGAAAATGGACGGGAAATAGCCAGTGCCGATGGCCCTTATGGGGAAGAAGGCATGATCGTTCAGCAATTCCATTCATTGCCAAAATTTGGCGATAGCTATGTGTTGGTGGGTAGTTGGTTGGTGAATGATCAATCGGCGGGTATCTGTATCCGTGAAGATCAAGAGTTGATAACTCAAGATCTGTCACGTTTCTACCCGCATATTATTTTGGATTAATTCAATTATCCAAGCTGAATAGACAACATACTCAAGGAGCCGTCTTCAATACCCTCAACCGGGGTTGAAATCGGCTCTTTTTTATCCCATGTTCCCATCACATACAGCAACGGCAGGAAGTGCTCTGGGGTTGGATTAGATAACTGACCATCTTCTCTATCCAAAGCATTAACCAGAGGATGAGGCTCTTCAAGGCTGGTTAAGCTCTCACGCACAAACTGCTCAAAAGAGAGTGCCCATGGGAAAGGCTTTGCCTTCAATATCCCAGCCGACAAATTATGTACGACATTACCGCTTCCCATAATTAAGACGCCTTCATCACGAAGCAGGGCCAATTTTTTGCCCATCTCGTAATAAAAAGACGATGGCTGAGTACGATCCATGCTCAATTGGACAACGGGAATATCTGCATCAGGATACATTTTGGCTAATATCCCCCAAGAGCCATGATCCAATCCCCAGTCTTTAAAATCAGTCTCGACTTCAATCGGTTCCAGAATATCTTGTACCAATACAGCGAGCTCAGGATATCCTTTGGCCGGATACTGCTTCTCATGTAACTCTCTGGGAAAATTACCAAAATCGTGGATCGTTCTGGGCTGTGTCATGGCTGTCACTGCTGTACCTTCCGTATACCAATGCGCAGAAATCACAAGAATCGCTCTTGGTCTGGGCAATTTTTTCCCCAGCTCAAACCAAGCACGTGAGTAGCAGTTATCTTCAATGGCATTCATTGGGCTACCATGACCAATGAACAATGCAGGCATTCTCAGGAGACTCATTTTCGCCCCTTATACAGCAAATTAAACATTTAGAATAATGGATTGTGAGTTATGGTAAAAAAACTATGACAAGATTAAGACTTTTCTTCCCTGAATACAGTCAATCAAAAATGATGGAGTGTTTCAAAAATACTGAAAGGCCACAGAAGATGGGCGGTGGCCTTTCATACGTGCATGCGATATTTTTCCTCATCTTTCAATTTACTGTGCTACTGCACAGTAACTCAAAATCTGTTGGGTATAACCGATATATTCTATCCGATTTTTTTTCATCCACTGTTTTCTATCCATACTAAAGAAAACAATATCTCTTACCCATCATGATGAACTGGTGTCTTAAAGTAACCTATTTAAGGAGGCTGTTAACTCGCCGCCTTTGCTATCTTTAAGCGATAGTCCACCAAGTCTTCGATAGTGACTACCGGCATACCATGCAGTTTTGCGAATTCAATCACTTCAGGTGCACGGGCCATTGAACCATCGTCGTTCGTCAATTCACACAGTACCCCCGCAGGCCTGAAACCGGCCAATTTAACCAAGTCAATGGTGGCTTCAGTATGACCACGGCGAGTCAGAACGCCTCCCGGTTGCGCCCGCAAAGGAAAAACATGCCCGGGCCGATTCAGATCGTTTGGTTGAGCATCGTCTGCAATGGCGGCTTGGATCGTGGTGATACGATCTGCCGCAGACACGCCGGTGGTTACCCCCTGCGCGGCTTCAATGGTGACAGTGAAAGCTGTCTGGTACTGACTGGAATTATTTTCTACCATCATGGGTAAATTTAACTGCTGACGACGTTCTTCGGTCAGGCAAAGGCAAACAATTCCACTGCCATGACGGATGGTCAATGCCATTTGTTCTACCGTCATTGTTTCGGCAACGAAAATCATATCGCCTTCATTTTCACGATTTTCATCATCCAATACCATCACACCCTGACCCGCACGCAAAGCAACAAGCGCACGTTCAACACGTTCAAATGGCGTCCCATATGAGGAAAGTAGCGTCTGATTCATGGTAAAGAAACCTCTTTAAATGTATGGATTACCAGAATCAGGGCAATTTTGAGGAGTTCGTGCTGCACAAAAATACGGCAACAAAAACAACAGACGAGCGCAAGCACTCGATTGATGCTGTTATTCTCTCCCATCCGGACTATCACCGTCGGCTCCAGAATCACACTGGATCTGCTGACCTCTGTTTTATTTCGTTACGGATAACAACAAACAGAGCGCTCGCGGGCTTCATAAAATGATCATTCGATCATTTCATGTTACCGCCGGTAGGGACTTTCACCCTGCCCTGAGATAAACAATTTCACTATAGCGCTAATAATCTGTAGGGGCAATCTACAAAATCAAATATGAAACCTGGCTCGCAATCATTTATGCTTTCATCATCAAGTATTAGAATACTGCCAACACAATTATGCATAAAAGGATGATCATCATGCTTGATCCAAAGAAAATTGAACAAATTGCCCGCCAAATCCACAATGCAATGCCGAAAGGTGTCAAAGAGTTTGGTGACGACGTAGAAAAAAAATTGCGTACCGTTCTGCAATCTCAACTGAGCAAGCTGGATCTTGTCAACCGTGAAGAGTTTGATGTTCAGACACAAGTTCTTCTGCGTACACGTGAAAAGTTGGTTGCGCTGGAACAACGCTTAACTGAATTGGAAGCCCGTCAGGAAGGTTCAGACAAGAAAACTGAGCAGGCTGAATAATTGTGTGAGGAGAATAGCTATCGTAGCTTCGTTCTCCTCCATCGTTTCCTTTTATTTTCAACATAAAAAAATCATCTTATATTTTTCTCTATACCCAATGGATTTCAAGTTGCGTCGCGGCGGCAAGGGAACGAATCTCCGGGAGCATAGATAACTATGTGGCCGGGGTGAGTGAGTGCAGCCAACAAAGAGACAACTTGAAAGACGAAGGGTATATGCCGTTATGCTCACAAAGAAGCATAACGGACACAATACCAAACTTACTGGCGCTTAATGGTTTTGATGATATTGGTCGTGGAAATACCATCTTCGAAGTTCAATACCTTAACTTCGCCACCAGCCGCCCAAACTTCTTCGCTACCGGCGATCTCTTCTGGTTTGTAATCACCACCTTTGACCAAAATATCCGGCAGGATACCTGCAATTAAACGCTGAGGGGTATCTTCCTCAAATTCCACCACCCAATCCACGGATTCCAGTGCCGATAATACAATCATACGCTGTTCCAGTGGGTTGACCGGGCGGGTTTCCCCTTTCAGTCGCTTGGTGGAGGCATCGCTATTAACGGCAACAATCAAACGATCACCTAATTTGCGCGCATTGGACAGGTAAGAAACATGCCCGGCGTGAAGAATATCAAAACAGCCGTTAGTCATCACAATACGTTCGCCGCGCTGACGAGCCTGTGCAACAACCTCTTTCAGTTGCGCTTCGCTCATTATGCCAAACCCGGTTTCTGCCCGTCCACGCACTGCGTTTTCCAGTTCGACAGGCGAAACAGTAGAAGTTCCCAGTTTACCAACCACAACACCTGCCGCCGCATTGGCAAGGTAACAAGCTTCATTCAGCGGTTTGCCGGCAGCAAGAGCCGTTGCCAATACACCAATTACGGTATCGCCCGCACCCGTGACATCAAAAACTTCCTGTGCCTGAGTTGGCAAATGCAGAGGCGGCTGCCCGACTCGCAGCAAACTCATGCCACGCTCAGAACGCGTGATCAGCAACGCTTTCAGTTCCAGATCCTGTACCAGTTGCGTGCCTTTCTGTACCAGATCGTCATCGTCTTTACAGTGTCCTACAACCGCTTCAAATTCTGACATATTTGGCGTGAGTAATGTTGCGCCACGATAACGCTCAAAATCGCTGCCTTTTGGATCGATAAGCACAGGAACGTCGGCTTCGTTAGCAAGCTTAATCATTGCCTGAACTTGGTTCAGCGCTCCCTTTGCATAATCCGACAGAACCAACGCCCCAATATGTGGCAAAGATTGTCGAATTTTCTCCAGCATCGGCTGAGCATCAACATTCTGGAAACCTTCTTCAAAATCCAGACGAAGCAATTGCTGGTTACGTGATAAAACACGCAATTTCGTGATAGTTGGATGAGTTGGAACAGGAACAAAATCACATTGGACTTTCACACTACTGAGTTTTTCGTTCAATGCCCTTGCCGCATCATCAACACCCGTCAACCCGACCAGACGTGAATTTGCCCCCAGTGACGCAATATTCATGGCGACGTTCGCCGCGCCACCAGGACGCTCTTCAATCGTTTCCACTTTAACCACGGGAACCGGCGCTTCCGGTGAAATGCGGCTGGTAGGGCCGTACCAATAGCGATCTAACATGACATCACCAACAACTAAAACACCTGCGCGGTGAAAATCAGGGAGTGTTACTTTCATCCCATGCTCCAAATATCAAAATAAACTGTGGTGGATATTACCATAACCCGTCTGAATGCCAGTAAGATCAGCAGCAAAACCGACAATTTCAACGATTATCTGCTAGCCACTTCTGCCAGCTATCACGAACCAATGTCTGCTGCTGGCTAAAATGGTCAGATGAAATCCGGCTGGGTAGTGTTTGCAAGGCAAGGTGGTGGAGTTCATCACGCATGGTGATATAAGCCTGCGTCAATGCCATCGCTTCCTGCTCATCCATAATATTATGATTCGCCATTAATTCGAAAATGCGCACATTATCAGACCAACGGGTCAATTTGGCATTTTCCGGCGCATAACGCAGTACCTGATACTGGGCAATAAACTCAATATCGGTGATCCCGCCCGGATCAGCCTTGATATCAAATTGATCTTGTTGATGACTGCCTAAATGCCGGTGCATTTTTTCACGCATTTCACGCACTTGCTGGCGCAAAAACGCAGGGTCGCGAGGAATACATAATGTTTCACGGCGAATGCGCTCAAAGTCACTACGCATTTTCTCATCGCCAAAAACCATGCGCGCCCGAATCAACGCTTGGTGTTCCCAAGTCCACGCTTCATTTTTCTGGTAGTCATCAAAAGCCTCAAGCGTGCTGACCAACATTCCTGATTCACCGGATGGACGCAAGCGGGCATCAACGTCATATAATATTCCCGATGCCGTTCGAGTACTGAACAGGTGAATGATGCGTTGAGCAAGGCGCAAATAAAACTGACGGGCATCAATGGCGCGGGCACCGTCGGTCACTACCCCCATTGGGCAATCCAACAGGAAAACCAGATCCAAATCGGAACTATAACCCAGCTCCCAGCCCCCTAATTTGCCATAACCGATAATGGCAAACCCCAGCCCCCCTCGCTGGGATAAATGAGCAGGAGTGCCATAGCGTTTGACCATCTGGTTCCACGCCTGCTGCACAACGGCACCAATAATGGCTTCCGCCAGATAAGTCAGGTGATCACTCACTTTCATCACCGGCAAAGCACCTACAATGTCTTCTGCTGCAATCCGCAATAACTGAGCTTGCTTAAATTGACGTAAGGCTTCCAGCAATTGCTCATCATCATCTTCAGGAATACGCAGCAAATATTGATAAAGCTCATCGCGATAGGCTTCCATCGGCAACGGCTGATACAACGATTTTGGATCGAGCAATTCATCCAGCAGCAAGGGATGGCGGGTAAGCTGGCTGGCAATCATCGGGGAAGCGGCACACAGGCGAATCACGTGAATCATGACTTGCTCTGATTCCAGCATCAGTTCCAGATAAGTCGTCCGGCTGACAATACTGAGTAACAGCGGGATAATCCGCTCCAAAACGGCATTAGCATCCTCCCGCACACCAATTTTTGCCAACAAGCGTGGCATCAGTTGGTCAAGTACATCTCGTCCCCTTGGGCCGATCGTGCGTTTACTGACGTCCTGACGAAAAAGTGCGATCACATCCAGCATTTTCTGGGCTTCTGCTTCATCAAGATGAGGAACCAATGTGATGAGTTCGTCCCTGTTCAACGCTTCCTGCCATAAACTTTTAAATGGCACATGGTTAGCTTCCTCGCCATTCTCTTCGCTTTCATCGCCAATCAACAGCTGGAAAATACCTCGGACAGCATGCATTTTGCGTTCTGTTTCTGCCATCAACGCATCCCAATCCGGAAAACCCATTCCCCAAGATAAACGAGCACGATCCAATACATTATCCGGCAAGGTTTGTGTTTGCTGATCGCGAATCGATTGCAGCAGGTTTTCAAGCCGACGCAGGAACAAATAACTTTCTTCGAGCTGCCTTACCTGTTCCGGTGGCAGTAAAGCCAGGTTTTCGATGGCCTTCAATGTTGGCAATAATGAGCGGGATTGCAGACTCGGTTCCCTTCCGCCGCGAATAAGCTGAAAAACCTGAGTGATAAATTCGATTTCCCGAATCCCGCCCGCGCCTAATTTAATATTGTCTTTTAATCCACGACGGCGAACTTCCCGCTCAATCATGCCCTTCATATTCCGCAAGGACTGGATCACGCTAAAATCGATATAGCGACGGAAGACAAAAGGACGCAACATCTGGCGCAATTCCTGTGAATAAGCCTGCTCGTCATGCCCTAAAATACGCGCTTTCACCAACGCGTAACGTTCCCAGTCACGCCCTTGTTCCTGATAATAGTCTTCCAGAGCAGGGAAACTGAATACCAAAGGCCCACTGTCACCAAACGGACGCAGCCTCATGTCCACACGATAAACAAATCCATCTACGGTTTGTTGATCCAACACCTTAATTAATTTCTGTCCCAAGCGAGTAAAAAACTGGGAGTTATCCATTTCACGGCGCCCGCCTTGGGTGACGCCATTTGCCGGATAAGCAAAAATGAGGTCAATGTCAGAGGAAAAATTGAGTTCTCCGCCGCCCAATTTACCCATTCCCAGAATTAACAACGGTTGTGCCACGCCATCACTATTGGTCGGCGTTCCCCAATCCTGACAGCAACGCAGGTAAAGCCAATCACGAGCGGCGACAATCAGGGTTTCAGCCAGCATACTTAACTGCTGTAAAGTCTGTTCTGTCGTGCTGCTTTGTAAAGCCTGTGACCATGCAATCCTGACCAACATTCGATGACGGAACAGGCGCAAAACCCGCATCAATCCATTTTCATCATTTGCCGTAGACAATGCGTGTTCTAACCAATCGGAATAACATTGCCACTCATCCGATTGCGGCGGATTCTGGCGGATATCCTCCAGCCATGCGGGGTGAGAAAGTAAATTTTCTGCCGCAAAATCACTTAATGACAGGACAGCCTGTTCATGAAGTGAAAAAGGCGCGACAGTCCCCTCTAATGGCTGGAAATTCGCGATGACACGCTGTAATTGCTGAGCTAAAGGTGATGAAAATGGCAACATGACTGGGTTTCCCTTGATTACCGTTTATTACCGCTTATTACTATAAAAATGCTAATCATTAATGGTAATAAGCGCTGAACTTATCGAGACTGAGCCATCAAACATTGGGTTAACGCCAGCTTACATTGCAGCCATGCAGCGCTGTAACACAACATTTCTGCTTCTGCATCGGCAGCAGATAAACTCTGCCTTAATTCGGAGAGTAAATCAGGCAATCGCTCCAGTGCTGGTAAATATCCGGCCTGCTTTTCAGTTAGCTGTATCACCAAATGTACAACCCGAATCAATCCCGTTTTACCTTCGTTCAATCCCGCCAACCATCCTTCTTCCTGTTCCTGCCATTGCGTCAAAATTTCAGAAAGAAGCACAGACAATGGCTGCTGCCATTCCAATTCATCAGGGACACACGATAACGCCTTATGCGACAAACCATGAGCAAGTGCATATCCCCGTGCTGCTTTGCTTTTATTCGCCAAACGCAGCCCATCCTGTGATGCCAGTTTCTCTGCCAGTGACAGAATATCGGTGACATTGCCGTTTATTAGCTCCAACTCAAACTCACAAATGGGTGACGCCTGATTTCCAGAAAAAATGCTCCCTTGATCCAACACCACTTCAATTTCACTTTGCCCATAAGTCACAAGCCATTTTTCACGAGTGAAATCGGTATTGAATAATACGGTCAATTCAGCTTGCAGATGTGCAAGATCAGTATGTTCAGGCCAGATATGCGGGGGAAACTGTGCTAAATCCAGCTCAGGATGATGCAGAGGTACATTGAATTCGGGACGCTGGTGCAACCCACCAATCACTTTACCTGCGGTTTTGATTGTCATCTCATAGTGCCCGTCAAAACCACGGATGCGCAATCCCATATCCCAGCGCCGTAACTTATTATCCGGCGTCTCAAAATAAATATTTGTCAGATGCTTTGGTGAAGTGTGTTGATGAGGAAGCTGAAATAACTGCTGGCGGACTGCTGATATCGCATCAGATTTTACAGACAGTTTCAACTCTATTTCTACAGAACTCATATTTTTTTATTCCTCAATTCATATAACAGAATTTTTTATATACTGTTCACACTTGCGTTAACAAAAGAGAAAAATAAACCATAATAGGGTGTTATCTCAACAATCATCATGCTCACCTTGTTAAAAACCCCCTAACAAGGTCTGTATTCGGTCAGTTGAGAGAGGATTGATTCTGGTTTACTGATTGCACACACAAACTTAACTCTTTACTATCATTTAAGTAGTTTGAATCACGATTGGTCCATACACAAAGAGACAGTTGAATACAGAATGAAAAAACTACATCGATTATTTATCTTATTATTGGGCTTCACGCTGCCATTATCCGTACATGCTGAAGAAACACATTATGTTTCTGATGAATTATCAGCCTACATTCGTAGCGGCCCAAGCATTCAAAACCGTATCATTGGCTCACTGAATTCCGGTGAGGAAGTCATCCTGCTCAGCTCAAAATCAGAAAATGGTTTCTTTCAGGTAAAAGACCGCAAAGGACGTACAAGCTGGATCCTCGCAAGTGAACTCAGTGACATTCCAAGCCTGCGTGAACGCCTGCCGGCTATGGAGCAAAAAATCAAAACGCTGACCGAGAATTTGGCAAATATTGATGATACGTGGAATAAACGTACCGCAGAGTTACAAAACAAGGTAGCGACCAGTGATAAGGCCATCAATGACCTGAAAAAAGAAAATGCCCAGCTCCAGAGTAAATTAACAATCGCTGAGAAAAAAGTAGAAATGGCTAATTTACAACTGGATGATAAACAACGAGAAATTATCTTACAGTGGTTTACCTATGGCGGTGGTGTGGCCGGAGTCGGCCTGATTTTTGGGTTGGTATTGCCGCATATTATTCCACGTCGCAAAAAGAAAGATCGCTGGATGAGCTGATTTAAGGAAGCAAGAGTGAAAGTCTATTTGGTTGGCGGCGCAGTTCGCGATCAATTATTGGGGCTGCCCGTTACCGAAAGGGATTGGGTTGTCGTTGGCGGGAATCCAGAGACACTTCTATCAGAAGGATATCAACAGGTTGGGAAAGATTTCCCCGTCTTCCTGCACCCTAAAACCCATGAAGAGTATGCTCTGGCACGTACAGAAAGAAAATCTGGTCAGGGGTATACCGGTTTTACCTGTTATGCCGCTCCCGATGTGACACTGGAAGAAGATCTGCTGCGCCGCGATTTAACGATTAACGCCATGGCCCAAACACCTGAAGGCGAATTGTTCGATCCTTATCATGGTGCCGATGATCTCAAAAATCGCACTTTACGGCATGTTTCCGCCGCGTTTTCAGAAGATCCCTTGCGTGTGCTGCGCTTGGCCCGTTTTGCCGCCCGCTTTGCCCATTTAGGCTTTTCAATTGCACCGGAAACCCAATCACTAATTGCAGAGATGGTCGCAAGCGGTGAGTTGTCATCATTGACCGCTGAACGGGTTTGGCGGGAAACTGAAAAAGCACTCGCCTCACAGTCACCGCAGGTCTATTTTCAAGTGTTACGCGATTGCGGCGCATTGGCTGTTCTTTTTCCTGAGATTGATAACTTGTTTGGCATTCCTCTGCCATTACGGGACGAAATACAGGAAAAAACGCCTCTCAGACTTGATGCCGGGTTCCATTCACTGCAAGTTTTGCGTATGTCTACCCAATTGAGCGACGAGGCAGATATTCGTTTCGCTTCATTATGCAGCCATATCGGTGCTATGTCAGTGAAGCAAATGTGCGAACGGCTGCGTATCCCAAACTCAGTACGCGATTTAGCCACAATTGTGGCGCAATATCACAGTTGGGTACATACCGCAGAGCAATTATCTCCCGAAACCCTGCTGACCTTGTTTAATGCTGTAGATGCCTGGCGTAAACCACAGCGAATCGAACAATTAATTATCTGTAGTGAAGCAGATAACCATGGCTATACCGATTCGGAAGCTGCGCCCTATCCACAAGGTAATTATCTACGCAAAGTGTTTACCATTGCCAGCCAAGTCAGCGTCCAAGAAGTGATTGCCCGTGGATTTCAGGGCGCGGAGATTCGCACAGAATTAGAACGTCAGAGACGCATTGCCATTGAAAACTGGAAACAGCATTCAATGGATTAATTGCTGATAATAAATAAAAAAGCGTCCCAATTTAATGAATTATTGGGACGCTTTTTTAATATGATCGGCTAAATAACCAGCCAATTAACCTGCACTCCGCTCAATAACCACGCCGACACTTTTTGCCTGTGCAACCGCTCCCGGTTTACTGACTTTGACCCTTACCCAAGGTGAATGAAATTGAGTCAATAAAATATCAGCCACTTCTTCCGCCACCCGCTCGACCAAAGCAAAACGTTGGTTTTCCACATGGCTAATCACGGCTTGGCTCACCTTCGCATAATCCAGACAGTGCTCAACATTATCACTGGAAGAGGCTCGTTTGTTATCCCATCCCATTTCGATATCGAACACTAATTTTTGCTTAATTGTTTGTTCCCAGTCATAAACACCAATCGTGGTAGTCACTGTTAATTCTTCAATAAATACGATATCCATCACGCCCTTTTCCCCGTTTTTCGGTTCGCCAGATACCACTTCCGACGAAATATGCGTATTATCCACTGTTAGACTTAAGAAAACGACTCTTATCATTGGAGATATCTTATGAGTGCAATCGCGCTTGGCATGATCATCTTCGCGTACTTATGTGGCTCTATATCCAGCGCGATATTAATCTGCCGTTTGGCAAGGCTTCCAGATCCTCGTCAGCATGGTTCAGGCAATCCCGGGGCAACGAATGTACTGCGCATCGGCGGTAAATGGGCCGCATTAGCAGTGTTGATTTGTGACGTCCTCAAAGGAATGGTTCCGGTTTGGCTGGCGTACAAACTGAATATTCCCCCGTTTTATTTAGGTGTTATCGCCATTGCCGCCTGTCTGGGACATATTTATCCCATTTTCTTCCATTTCAAAGGGGGAAAAGGCGTTGCAACCGCTTTCGGGGCTATTGCCGCCATTGGTTGGGATCTCATGGGGTTAATCGCCGGCACATGGCTGCTGACAGTGCTGTTAAGTGGCTACTCTTCATTAGGTGCCATCATCAGTGCATTAATCGCCCCTTTCTATGTTTGGTGGTTCAAACCTGAGCTCACCTTTCCCGTCGCAATGCTGTCATGTCTGGTGCTGGTTCGTCACCATGATAATATCCAGCGCCTGTGGCGAGGGCAGGAAAGTCGCATCTGGCAGAAGTTGAAAAAGAAAAAAGAAATGACTGATAAAGAGAAAATTCAAGCTGCCAAACAGCAGGAGCAACAAGACGATTGAAGCGGATAGCCTCAACAAAGGCAATAAGACATTTAAAAGGCTGAGCGCCAAATGACGTTCAGCCCATATCAAACCGCGTGTTTTTTATCATTTTTGCAGAGCAGGAAGATCCGCCAATGGCCAGCGTGCTTTCACCGTAACACCCAATTCACCCGCAGTTCCGCCTTGCAGACGGATCATGCCAGCCAGTGCGATCATTGCGCCATTATCAGTACAGAATTCAGGACGGGCATAGAAAACTTCTCCCCCCAATTTTCCCATTAATTCCTGCATTTTGGTACGCAAAGTCCGGTTTGCACTCACCCCGCCCGCCATCACCAGACATTTAAATCCCGTCTGTTCCAGTGCTCGTTTGCATTTAATCGCCAGCGTATCTACAACCGCATCTTCAAATGCGCGGGCAATATCCGCTTTGGTTTGCTCATCCTCAACCGCATCATGGCCGTGAATATTATTGCGGATTGTATTGGCAGCGAATGTTTTCAGGCCGGAGAAGCTAAAATCCAATCCCGGACGATCCGTCATTGGACGCGGGAAGACAAAACGCCCTGCTTTGCCGTGTTGCGCCATACGGGAAAGTACGGGACCGCCCGGATAATCCAATCCGAGCAATTTTGCGGTCTTATCGAAGGCTTCACCGGCTGCATCATCAATGGATTCCCCCAACAGTTTGTACTCACCAATACCCGTGACACTAATAAGCTGGGTATGACCGCCAGAAACCAACAAGGCGACAAAAGGAAATTCCGGGCTATTTTCTTCCAGCATCGGTGCCAATAAATGGCCTTCCATATGATGCACCGGAATAGCAGGTACATCCCACGCAAACGCCAATGAACGACCAATGGTTGCCCCAACCAGCAACGCACCAACCAAACCCGGCCCGGCAGTGTAAGCAACGGCATCAATATCTTTATTTGTCAGGCCCGCTTCCTGCAAAGCCGCCTGAATCAAGGGAACCGTTTTACGAATGTGGTCACGGGACGCCAATTCAGGCACAACACCGCCATAATCAGCATGTAGCTTGACCTGACTGTACAATTGATTCGCTAGCAGACCGACTTTGTCATCATAAATTGCGATTCCGGTTTCATCGCAGGACGTTTCTATACCTAAAACTCGCATTGTACTATTCGTCTCTTTGTTTTGTTCGTCTCGTTGTTTTATTCGTCTCGTCACTATACATTCGTATTCCTCTGAACGGGCGCCAGTGTAACATTATCTATGAACCATTACATGCTGGCTATTTTTCCTGTTTAGTCTATAATCAGTACCCTACTTGAATACCCTGTGTGGTTAATGTTAATAACGCCAACGTCAGACTGCTTGTTTTATAAATAAAAAAGCATCCTGTAACCCGTAGCGTTATAGGTTTCAATTTTCCTCGGCACTTTACAAAGCCGTGTTCATTGAAGTAAAATTCCGCACCATTTTAGAGACGGCTGGCACTATCACGCCAGCGACAAACCCGATTTCCATTGAGGTGAGAGGCACATGCCAGTAATTAAAGTACGTGAAAACGAGCCATTTGACGTAGCACTGCGTCGCTTTAAGCGTTCTTGCGAGAAAGCAGGCGTATTAGCAGAAGTTCGTCGTCGTGAATTCTATGAAAAACCAACGACCGAGCGCAAACGCGCTAAAGCTTCTGCTGTTAAGCGTCATGCTAAGAAGCTGGCTCGTGAAAACGCACGCCGCACTCGTTTGTACTAATCCTTGCGGTCAATCCGCTTAGTGGTTGTATTAACAAACTACTGCAGTTAAAGGCCGTGCTTTCCAACAGGAAGCGCGGCTTATTCTCGTTCATCAACAGGCGTAAAAGGGCTTATGGCTGGACGAATTCCACGCGCATTTATCAATGACTTATTAGCAAGAACCGATATCATTGATTTGATCGATGTAAGAGTGCCTCTCAAAAAGAAAGGCAAAAACCATCAGGCGTGCTGTCCTTTTCATAACGAAAAAACTCCTTCATTCACCGTTAATGGCGATAAACAGTTTTACCATTGCTTCGGTTGTGGTGCTCATGGCAATGCTATCGATTTTTTGATGAATTATGACAGATTAGACTTTGTCGAATCCATCGAAGAACTGGCGGCAATGCACGGGCTGGAAGTTCCCTATGAAGCAGGCTCCGGCGGTGGTCATATTGAACGCCACCAAAGGCAAAATCTTTACCAACTGATGGATAAGCTCAACGGCTTCTATCAGCATTCACTGACAATTCCCGGCGCTCAGTCAGCCCGGCAATATCTGGCTCAACGTGGGCTCAGTGAAGAGATCATCCAGCGCTTTGCCATCGGCTTTGCGCCGGCTGGGTGGGACAACGTGCTAAAACGCTTTGCCCATAATGGGGAAGATCGCAAACAACTCAACGACGCAGGAATGCTGGTCACTAACGACAATGGCCGCACTTACGATCGTTTCCGCGAACGTGTGATGTTCCCAATTCGCGATCGTCGTGGTCGTGTAATTGCATTCGGTGGCCGAGTTCTGGGAGATGCACTTCCCAAGTATCTGAACTCACCGGAAACAGAAATATTTCATAAAGGCCGCCAATTATATGGTCTTTATGAAGCGCAGCAGAGCCACAATACGCTTTCAAAGCTATTGGTGGTTGAAGGTTATATGGATGTTGTTGCGTTAGCCCAATTTGGCATTGACTATGCCGTGGCTTCGTTGGGAACATCTACGACAGCCGAACACATTCAGCTACTTTTCCGCACAACGGATAATGTCATCTGTTGTTACGACGGTGACCGTGCAGGCCGTGATGCTGCCTGGCGGGCACTGGAAACAGCGTTACCCTATCTGAATGATGGTCGACAATTACGTTTTATGTTCTTGCCTGATGGCGAAGATCCAGATTCACTGGTTCGCAAGGAAGGACGAGCGACGTTCGAACAAAGAATGCAGAAAGCATTAACCTTATCTGAATTCTTGTTTGAATCGCTATTGCCACAGGTAGATTTGAGTACCCCAGAAGGTGCGACCAAACTCAGTTCACTTGCTATGCCGCTGATTAGTCAAATTCCTGGGGAAGCACTGCGGCTCTACTTGCTCCAAGAAATTGGAAAACTGCTTGGCATACCTGATACAACACAATTGGAACGATCTTTGGCAAAACTTGTCAAAAAAGATACCAATACATATCAGGCGCTAAAACTGAAACCAACAACAATGCGTATTCTTATCGCATTGCTGGTGCAGAATCCGCATTTAGCGACATTAGTTCCTTCATTACAGGGAATGTTTTCTGCTCAGGTAGCGGGGTTACCGTTATTTATAGAGCTTGTCGACACGTGCCTTGCCCAACCGGGTTTAACGACCGGGCAACTTTTAGAGCAGTATCGCGATAATAAGTATGCAACACAGCTTGAAAAACTCGCTGCATGGAACGATATACAAATAGAAGAAATTGCTGAGAAAACTTTCAGCGATGCGCTGAACCATCTTTTCGCGTCAGCCCTTGATGAACGTTTTAACTTTCTGATGGCCAAAGAGAGGACAGAAGGACTGACACCAGAAGAACGGGAAGAAGTCCGCTTAATTACGGAATCTGGTGCGAGGAAATAAGAATCTGTCTCAACAAGCTATATTTGTATGAAGACTATATTACTTGGCTTACTTACTCAATACGTTTAGGTCCGTAACATCACTGGGTGAAAATATATCTTTGAAAAACATAATTTTTTGAAAATATATTTTTTTAAAGAAATATAGCTTGATGAAACAGGTTCTATACCAAGTGTAAAATCACTCTGATACAGAATTCACGGCTTAACTGCCGCATTAGGTAGGGAGACAGCCCTACGATTGCCGCTATTGAGGGCAGCGGCAATACAATGAAACCGCCCCCAAATGTTATTGTTGGCATATTTGTTTCGCCGACCGACACCAACCAATACTCTGAAGTGTGGATACCGTCTTATGGAGCAAAACCCGCAGTCACAGCTAAAGCTACTTGTCACCCGAGGTAAGGAGCAAGGCTATCTGACCTATGCTGAGGTCAATGACCATCTGCCGGAAGATATCGTCGATTCTGATCAGATAGAAGATATCATCCAAATGATCAATGACATGGGCATCCAGGTAATGGAAGAAGCACCTGATGCTGATGATCTCATGTTGGCAGAAAACACAAACGACACCGATGAAGACGCGGCAGAAGCGGCTGCGCAAGTGTTATCCAGTGTCGAGTCAGAAATCGGTCGTACCACCGATCCTGTTCGCATGTACATGCGTGAAATGGGTACGGTGGAGTTACTGACTCGCGAAGGTGAGATTGACATTGCAAAGCGCATTGAAGATGGCATCAACCAAGTGCAGTGCTCCGTTGCCGAATACCCTGAAGCGATTACTTATCTGCTGGAGCAGTATGATCGCGTTGAAGCCGGCGAAAGCCGTCTGTCTGATTTAATCACGGGTTTCGTCGATCCTAATGCAGAAGAAGATCTCGCACCAACAGCGACTCACGTTGGCTCAGAACTTCCTCAGGAAGAGCTTGACGACGACGAAGAGGATGACGATGAAGAGCGCGAGGATGATACTGACAGCGACGATGATAACAGCATTGATCCAGAACTGGCGCGCCAGAAGTTTCTGGAACTGCGTGAACAATATGAACTGACCCGTCAGTCAATCAAGAAGCACGGGCGCAGTCATCCAAGTACCGCAGCAGAAATATTGACCTTATCTGAGGTATTCAAACAGTTCCGTCTGGTACCGAAACAGTTTGATTATCTGGTCAACAACATGCGTTCCATGATGGATCGTGTTCGTCTTCAAGAACGTCAAATCATGAAGATGTGTGTTGAACAGTGCAAAATGCCGAAGAAAAACTTCATCACGCTATTCTCTGGCAATGAAACGACTGACACATGGTTCACCGCTGCAAAAGCAATGAACAAACCATGGTCTGATAAGTTGCTGGAAGTTGAAGAAGAAATCATGCGTAGCCTGCAAAAGTTACGCCAAATCGAAGAAGAAACCGGCCTGACCATTGAGCAGGTCAAAGATATCAACCGTCGTATGTCCATCGGTGAAGCGAAAGCCCGCCGTGCGAAAAAAGAGATGGTTGAAGCTAACTTGCGTCTGGTTATTTCGATTGCGAAGAAATATACCAACCGCGGTCTGCAATTCCTCGATTTGATTCAGGAAGGTAATATCGGCCTGATGAAAGCGGTTGATAAATTTGAATACCGTCGTGGTTACAAATTCTCAACTTACGCCACATGGTGGATACGTCAGGCAATCACGCGTTCTATCGCTGATCAGGCGCGTACCATCCGTATCCCGGTACATATGATTGAGACCATCAACAAACTCAATCGTATTTCCCGCCAGATGTTGCAGGAAATGGGACGTGAGCCTTCACCAGAAGAGCTGGCAGAACGTATGTTGATGCCTGAAGACAAGATCCGCAAGGTACTGAAAATTGCCAAAGAGCCAATCTCCATGGAAACACCTGTAGGTGATGATGAAGATTCACATCTGGGCGATTTCATTGAGGATACGACCCTCGAACTGCCGCTGGATTCTGCAACTTCCGAAAGCCTGCGTTCTGCAACTCACGATGTGCTGGCTGGCCTGACTGCACGTGAAGCGAAAGTTCTGCGTATGCGTTTTGGTATTGATATGAACACTGACCATACACTGGAAGAAGTGGGTAAACAATTTGATGTAACCCGCGAACGTATTCGTCAGATCGAAGCCAAGGCATTGCGCAAACTGCGCCATCCAAGCCGTTCTGAAGTACTGCGCAGCTTCCTTGATGACTAATCAACGAATTTGCTGATCAATCTGAAAAGCGTCTGTTCCGGCAGACGCTTTTTTATTATTCACGGATAAATCCCTGATACTCAAATAATGGCTTAAATCCAACGCGCCGATACAACCCATTACCCTCACGAGAAGCCTCTAAATAACACTCAGTCACGCCTTGCTGTTTGGCTTCGTGCAATACATGATTAATCAAGACAGAAGCATATCTCCTGCCCTGCATTTCCACCACTGTACCGATATCATCAAAACGAGCAATATTGCCTTGTCTTGATAAGGTTAAAGCGCATACGGGTTGCCCTTCAACATATAACGCATAATGTTGTAGATCTTTTCCTGCCTCCAATGCCGCCTGATGGCATTTTCGATATTGCCCAGAAGTAGGGCCTTCTGTCTCAAATGCGCTTTCTACCGGAGTTGCCCAATCATCCAGGCAATGGTCAACACGCCTGATTTCATACTCCATCGCTGATGCATCACTCATCTGCCAACCTGTCAAATCAAGCTGCATGGCTGTAGTGATACTATCAGGATCGGGGACAAATCCTGCCTGCTGGATAACCACCAGAATTTGACTATCTGGATCGACGGCAGCAATCATGAAAGGCACGCTAAGGTGTTCATCCAGCAGCCGAATAGCCGTTTTAAGCTCTTCTGCGATTTTGACAGAGCGCCCTGTTACCAGTAGCAAATTTAACGCTGGGGTTTCAACGCCTGTCACATAAGCTCGGACATCTTCGCTGATATGTTGATACATCTGGCTGATAGATGAGAAAAAGTGATCTTCTATTTGAAGATAAGCTAGGATAGCCGCAGATAAAGGATGTTTTTTCATATTAATTTACAAAGGTATTTTTCGTTGGCTAAAGTCTAAACAAAGAACAGAAAACAATCAGAAAGACTTATTAAAAAAGCAATCAACATCACTAAGAATGATTTTAGACCACTCCCAGTGACTGTAAACATGTTAAAAAATACTAATTATTGTATATAAAATACGCATATGAATTTTGGGGACTAGACCTAATACCAAAGTGTGCCGTATAATCGTCTCACTTCAACGGCCCCTTAGCTCAGTGGTTAGAGCAGGCGACTCATAATCGCTTGGTCGCTGGTTCAAGTCCAGCAGGGGCCACCAGAATTATCAAGGGGTTGCATCAAAAGTGCGACCCCTTAGTTTTTTCTAGGATACCTTCTGGCAGTAGCGTGAGGTATAACCGATTAACACCGCTACGGTAATGAACCGTTGTCGTATTTCTCCCTGTGATATTTATCACATTCCCTGAACATTATTAACACTCAGGATTAAGCGGCTCTCACTATATAATTGAATGCCACGTTACGTGGACGTGCTGAAGTATAAGCCCACCAATCATAAAGTTTTGAATCTCCCTTATTCCAAAGTATCCATTTCTTACCTTTAATATTCTTCCATTGGGTATCCGTCATAGGATCACCAAACGCATATTTAGGTTCACCAATAGAACTTATATCTCCTGTATCGTTGTCATCGAAACCAGAAACGATCGTTCCCTCTTGGTGCGTTAATATTTCCCTGTTTGGATCTGCACCACGCCCATTATCCAATCCGCGAATGAATTCCGCTCTTAAATCAGGTAACACACCAGATGGATAGGCAAGAGCAAGTTTAGGATATTTTGCTCTATCAAATGAATCACCGTTACATATAAGCCATCCTTCTGGTGCTGTTTCTGTCGGCCAAGGAACGGGAACACCGACAGGCAAGACCGATCCTTCTGCCAGCCCAAGGTTCTTAACAAACTCTTCTTTGTTAGGTATATCAGCTCCGTTCTGGTCTTTCGCCAGACGGGTATCGGCATTCTCATTTGCTTTGTTTGCTAAGTCGTATGCTGTCTTAACTGCTTTTGGTGTTGCTGCATTAGTTTCACTATCACTACTAACATCATTACTCAGAGTAACAAATCCTTTATCTTGCAGTGTTGCATCCGGATGATTACGACTTTTAGCATGATCTTCGACCGCTTTTCTAATCGAATTTTTGACATACTCCGGTGTTGTAACAACAACAAGGCCATCATCTTCGAAAGCTTTTGACTCAGGCTTTTTATCTTGAATGCTCATATTTATTCCCTCATGTATTAACAACGTAGATTGCTAATTAAGCCAAAGAGGTTTATTAAAAAATCTTTGGCAATATGAGGCGGTGGGATACTTCTCCGCCTGTGAACATCAATAAAATTGGTTCAGCAATACTGGAGAGTACGGCTTGATTTAATTCAACGGATAAATTGCATGTTTTGATTGCAGAATGACATAAAATAACAGATGCTTAATTAATAAAATTTGTCAATTAACTGATTATTAATAACTCCCACCAAGTAATAAATAAATTAAATTCCATCAAAGTTAGCTAGTCGCTGCTGCTCATCACTGAGACTAAACGCAAAATCTTCATACTCTACTTGCCATGTACCAAAACTCATCAGGAACGCGATTGCAGGATCAATCTTGTTGGCTGATTTCTTCTTGTTTGGTTTGATATTGGCGTTTGCGTCTGTTTCCATCACCACATTAGACATCGCCCAAGCGAGCACCGGATCGCCATTGTGACAGATTACCTGCATTATTATAATTTAACCCGGTTACACACGGCCAATAGTTATTTAACGCCGGTGGAATATGAAATGGCCTTCGAAAAAGTGAGATTGAGATTTACTAATCTACTATGTAATTATAGTATCATATTCTATAGAAGCCTATTGTTTAGTGTAAGGTAAAAAAACGGTAACCTTTTGCTAAAAGGCTTCTATTAGGCAGTCGGTTAATTATTTTATATACTATTATGTGATCTAAAGTTTTATAGTGTATTTAACTAAATTACAGGAGCTTTCATGAGTAGTAGAAGTGATGTAATCGAAGGAAGGTTAGTTTATACCGAAAAATTAGGATGGGTAGATACTGGGCATTCAAAAGGTAATGATGCCAGAATATTAATGACTGCTATAAATTCAGGTGATGATACTAAAGAATCATACTTTACCATTAAGTACACACAATACATGGGGCTTGGATTAAAATATGGCACATCTAAAATAACAAGATGGAGAGTAAGGAGAGGATTATCTTTACATGATAAAAAAAGAGTTGCTCTTACTATTATGATGTATACAACTCATCTATTTGAAGCACATCAAGATTCCTTTCCTTTTAATTGGTATACAGATAGTGGATACAGTGGTGAGGATTTAGTTTCAAATCTGCTTGGTTTTTATCAAGCGATAAATGAAATTGATTATTTACCTCAGCTTCAACCTATAAGTAAAAAAGATGCACTAAAGAGATGGGATTACTATGGTCCCATAGGAAAGTATAAAAATAAAATGTTTAAGCCTTTGTTGTTCCCTGATCCGGAAAAATACCCAAATAATGCTAGGCCATATTATTCTTCTTTGCCTACGTTTCTTAATACTATATCACCCATAACTGATATAGATAGAAGTCATTTGATAATACATATTAATGATATAACTGGGTATAACATACATGCAGTAAGAGATGTGGGGATTGAACTTGAATAAATTTTTGAAAATTGCATTTATCGCCCTGTTTTTTTTAGGGCTGATTTTTACCATTCCTATTTTCTTTGTAGATAATCATTTTTCATATACAAAAAGTGACTTTATTAAATATAATTTATTTACCTTTGATGAGGTCAAAAAAATGCCAATTATTTCAAATGATTATGTTATCTATTATGATTCTCCAGATGGTGTAAAACCAATGACTAATTCAGTTTTATTTTCGAATGTAAATCCAAATCGTAAAATAAAATTAATAAACTATATTGAAAAATTAGGTTATATAAAAGACATAAACGCATATTGGAATACAGATGGAAGTGAATCTTGGAGTAAAGGAGATTTTTTTATACAGATAAAACAAAATGATACTGACCGTACCATTTTGTTTTTAGTTGAGAAGAATTAAAATACATTCTCTTCTCTTATACTGTAACCTGATGTGCCAGCGATGTGATGTATCCAAGTTATGCTATCATATGAAATTGTTATACTTTCATATGGTTGCATATCATTATGGCTTAGTGAATTAGGGTAGTGGCTGGAGATGTTTTTTATAGTGGCATTCGTTAATTTAATAGAGTAAAATTTTTCTAATCCCCCGGCTGAGCTATTCCTATATATATCAAGCAGGCAATCTAAATGCTCATTATTTGATATTGAAACACCTAATAATGGAGATGATTTATCGATTGGTTTTGTTATTACCATAGGGTGGTGATTTACATTTTGCTCTCTATTGATATCGTGATCTATAGAATAAATTAATATTTTATCTTTATTTTCTTCTTGGTATTTATTGCCTATTGAATCATAAGTTGAGCAACCTGCCGATATCAGCCCTTGCTTTTTACCATTTAAAGTCATATAAATAATATTAGCCATTTCCTTTCCTTTTTCTTGCTATTTTACCGTCATAAAATATATAACTATTTGTCTTCCTGTCAATAGCCACATTAATAACTTACTATAAAACAAAATAACAATAATAAAAAATATAATATAGAAATCAAAAATATTATCACTCAATGATACTAATATATATTACATTGAGTGATTTTGATAATTCTGTTGTGAAAGAATATTTCATTAGATAGCTTATAAAAACAACTAATTAAGCTGCTAATTTTAATTATGTTTTGACATATCAAAAACATAAAGATATTTTTATGTACTAATTATTTTCTTAAACAAGAAAAATGAACACTTAAAATTAGAAAATTTAGTTTTCCTGCCAGAGATATCCCTAAAAATCTTTTCCCCCTCTCCACTATGCACCCTGTGCGCAATGCCCTGAAAGCTTTGCTACATCTGGGATGACTATGATACGTCACGCAAAATTTACGAAATGCTGAATTCCTTTTCTATATCAAATGCTCTTTAGCGGCGGTCACCGCGCTTGCTCAACTAACAGTCGTAAATTATAAATTTATTTCCAGATGATTCAATCAATTAAAATGATTTTACCCATACAGGGTGGGGGTATCTTTTATGCTTCTGGGTTGTGAAGGTTTCAATGCGATTGAAGAGTACGGTAAATCCAAGGAAGATTGGTTTCGGCAATTTCTGGATCTTCACAATGGTATCCCCAGCCACGATACCTTTAACGATGTGATAAACCGGCTTGATCCCCAAGCTGCTGGTCTTGCTGGATATTGGTGGTTCTACCATCACGATTGACGCGATGGGCTGCCAGTACAAAATCGCTGACCAGATTGTCGAAAACAAGGCAGATTATGTGCTGGCGTTAAAAGGCCACATGATCCCCCTTATTGGAAGAAGCAATTCGTCATAGTGACATTTGGTTAGAAAACGGAATTCAAAAAGGATCTTCGGTCACATAAAGGTGTAGATACTGCTTTAGGCGTTCCTTCCGGTCCAAATTCGGGAATATCAATTAAGAGGTAGTTAAGATAAGGAAAAATGACCACATTCTCTAATGATGAAAGGAAATCCCTTAAAATAATATTAAAATATTAATAATAAAAAATAACAGAAGTGACTATTCACTGGCTTTTTATCACTCATATTACAAAATAACTCATTCACCATATAAATACATTCCAAGGATAGAATTTACATTAACTATATAAAGCAAAATCGCACAATTAATCTTCACCCGCCCAACTTCAAACCAATAGTAGAAATACATGCAAATATACTTTTGTATAGTCAATGAGTCATGAAAAAGCAATAAAACATAGAGATAAAAATCGGGTGGAAAGTGGAAATATTCTTAATAATATTTATAGTGAAATGATAGATGTAGCAGTATTGTAAGAATTTATTTAAGATATTCTACGCAAAGTAATTATGTCACAAGCTATATTGCCTCATCTAACAAGAGAAAAATGATGAAAACTTCACATAAACTGTTAATCAGTCTGGCTTGCATCGTCACGCTCGCAGGTTGCGCACGGAATGTGCCAATATTAACGCCTCAAACTACTATCGTGACACATAACTCCCAGCCTTCCGTGAAAAAAGCTATTTTGGAAGCAGGCAAAAAACGCAAATGGGTTATGACTGAAGTTTCCCCGGGTGTTATTGATGGCTTCCTGAAAAAGCGCAAACATGACGTTCAAATACGCATCAATTATACCGCCAAAAATTACTCCATTAATTATGTTACCAGCCATAAGCTGAGAGAAAGTAACGGTAAAATTCACCGCAATTACAATCGCTGGATCAATAATCTGGATAAAGATATTCAGTCAAATTTAGTCCTGCTGGCTAATCAGTAACATCATCTTAGAGCCTACCCCGATAGGTAAAAAATTCCTGATGAGGTAGGCTTCAATCTTTAAATATATTTTCTGGCTATAGACATATCGGATATTGGGATATATGACTGCACCCTACAATTATGACAAAGACGAATTCAGTGCTCTGGAAGCGATTACTGAAGCTCAGCGCATTGCTTTTGCTCCCATGCTATTTCAAACCGCAATCGGATTGCGCGATTGTGGAATTTTATCTTTCTTAGATAAAAATCATAAGAATGGTGCAACTAAAGATGAAATTTGTAGCAGTTCAGAATTAGACAGCTACGGCGTGGGTATTTTGCTGGATATGGGATTGAGCGGTAAAATTATCATCAAACAAGATGAACGTTATTTTCTCAGTAAAATCGGCCACTATTTGCTGCATGACAAAATGACCCGCGTCAATATGGATTTCACCCAAGATGTTTGTTATCAGGGGCTATTTCATCTAAAAGAATCGCTTATGAAAAATAAGCCTGCCGGATTAAAAGTATTCGGTGAATGGCCAACCATTTATCCCGCCCTTAGCCAATTACCTGAGCCTGCAAAAACAAGCTGGTTTTCATTCGATCATTTTTATTCTGACTCTGCCTTTAGCGCAGCCTTGAAAACCATTTTCTCCATGAATCCTAAAGTGATTTATGATGTCGGTGGCAATACAGGAAAATGGGCATTGCGCTGCTGCCGATATGACAGTAAAGTCAGCGTCACTATTCTGGATTTACCCCAGCAAATAAAACTGGCTGAAGAAAATATACGCAGCCAAGGCATGGCTGACCGTATTTTCGGCTATCCTGTTGACATGTTATCGGATAACGACTTACCCACAGAAGCAGATATCTGGTGGATGAGCCAATTCTTGGATTGTTTTTCCGAAACACAAATTATAGGCATCTTACGCAAGATCTCAGCAGCAATGAAACCTGATGCACGAATCTGCATTATGGAGCTGTTCTGGGACTGCCAGCCTTTTGAAGCAGCGGCTTATAGTCTTAATGCGACCTCGCTTTATTTTACTTGTATGGCAAATGGCAATAGTCGTTTTTACAGCATTGATGACTTTACCCAATTCCTGAATAAAGCAGGGTTGGTAATAGAAAGCCAAATTGATCAGTTAGGGCTTGGACACACATTACTGATCTGCAAAAAGCAGTAACGAACGGTATTTCATGAAATTGACATTGGATATTACAGATTGGCAAGCCATCGCACCGGGACTTTCCATGGATGAAGAATGGAAAGAATGGTCTGCGGCATCACCCGCCGTTATTGATGGTTCATGCCCATTAGCAAAATGCTCCCAGTTACCCATGATGACGGCTCGTCGTCTCAGTTCAGGTAGCCGCCTTGCCGTAGACTGTGGTTTGACTATCCTTCGTCGCAATCAAGTCGATGCTATTGTTTATAGCAGTCGTCATGGTGAATTGGAGCGCAATTACCAGATATTGCACAATCTGGCACAGACAGAGAGCGTTTCGCCAACCAATTTTGCCATGTCAGTTCATAACTCTTCAGTCGGCAATCTGACCATTGTGGCTAAAGCGCCTCTGGTTTCCTCTTCCATTTCGGCAGGCATTGACAGTTTTCAGCAAGGTCTGTTTGAAGCCCTGACACTGCTCCATGCGGGTCATCGTAAAATCCTGCTCGTTGATTTTGATGGCGAGATCCCTGGCTTTTATCACAATGTCATTGATGCCAATACCCCAACCTATCCGTTTGCGGTAGCGCTGCTACTGGAGCAAGGCACTGGCCTGTGCTGTACAAAGCAGTCTTCCACAAGGCTATCTTCCCCGGAAACCGAACCTAATCTTCCCCAAAGCTTACAGTTTCTTCATGGCTGGCTGCGAGGTGAACAAAATTTCATGGTTACTGGGGATCGTTGTCAATGGAATTGGAACCGATAAGATGGTGAAAAGAATTACAGTCAATATCGCTGAACGAATTAACTGGCTCTGGCGTCTGCTCATGACAGGGTTCTGTTTCGTCCTGTTTGGCGTAGGCGGGCTACTGCTTTCCCTTATCTGGTTTAATTTATTGCTGTTTTTTCAACGCAATGAAGACAAACGATGCCGTCTTGCGCGCCACAGTATTTCGTTCAGCTTCCGTCTGTTCCTCTTTTTAACCAGAAAATTGGGCGTACTGGATTACCATTTTAGTGGTCTGGAAAAAATTCGCACAGACAAAGGCTGTTTGATCGTTGCAAATCATCCTACTTTGCTGGATTACGTCATATTGGCCTCAACCCTGCCGGATGTGGATTGCATCGTAAAATCAGCGCTGCTGCGCAATCCGTTTGTCAGTGGTGCAATCCGTTCTGCCCGTTATCTCATCAACAGCGATGCAGAAATTTTGCTTCCTGTTTGCCGCGAACGGTTAGCTTCCGGACACAATATTCTGATTTTTCCGGAAGGAACGCGCACGACGCCGGGGCATCCTATTTCGCTTCAACGTGGGGCGGCCAATATCGCCGTGCGATGTGAGTGCGATTTACGGATCATACATATTACTTGCAGCCAGAAAATGTTAGATAAGAAAAGCAAGTGGTATCAAATTCCACCCCAAAAACCCATTTATACGATCACCATTGGTGAACAACTCACCAATGAAAATTTTGCTGTCGATACAGAGAACGGACACGCCATCGCTGCCCGTCAGCTCAATCGCCAGCTTACTCATTTATTAACACCATAAAATTAATCGATATCGGATACGATGATGCAAGAACTACACCCAAAACTACACAATGAAATAAAACAATTAATCATAGATACCCTGAATCTGGAAGAGCTCACACCTGCTGATATTGAAACCGATGCGCCCTTATTTGGCGATGGTTTAGGGCTAGACTCTATTGATGCGCTGGAACTGGGTTTGGCAGTCAAAAACCGTTATGGCATCGTCTTATCTTCCGAAAGTGAAGAGATGCGCCAGCACTTTTCTTCTGTCGCCGCACTGGCAACTTATATCCAGTCACAACAAGTATAAGAACAGGTGTCATCATGGAAAAACAAGCTATTTTTCAGGAAGTATCACAACTCTTGGTTCAATTGTTTGAACTGTCCCCTGAAGACATTACGCCTGAATCACGTCTTTACGAAGATCTGGAACTCGACAGCATTGATGCGGTTGATATGGTCGTCCATTTGCAGAAAAAAACCGGCCGCAAGATCAAACCAGAAGCATTCAAATCTGTCCGCACAGTTCAGGATGTTGTGGATGCCGTAGAGCAATTGCTGAAAGGGCAATAATCAGTACAACAAAAACAAGCTGCAAACATTTGGGTAGTTAATTGAAGCCATTGATTTTATTGTTCCGTATTGCCAATACCGTGATGTTGATCGCCTGGCCTTTCTTGGTGTGGGCGATGGTCAACTACGGGCAATTTCATGCAATATTAGTTGTCATTATTCTGTTTTTTGTTTTGCGATTACTGTTAAGCAAACACCAAACGCAAAATCAGCAAAAAACGGGTTGGAATGCCGGATGGATATTATCCATAGCCGGAATAATTCTGGGGCTAGCCAGTTTATTCCTGCGCAATCATCAATTGCTGATGTACTACCCAGTGGTCGTTAATACCGTTCTGCTGATCCTGTTCGGTGGTTCATTACATTATGGGCCTCCCATCATTGAAAGAATGGCCCGTTACAAAGAGCCGGATTTACCTCCAGAGGGCGTTATCTATACACGTAAAGTCACTTATATCTGGTGCCTGTTTTTTATGTTCAATGGCGCTGTAGCACTTGGGACTTGCCTGTATAACGATATGGTTTTATGGACATTGTGGAACGGAATGGTGAGTTATCTATTAATCGGGTTACTCATCACCGTTGAATGGCTGATACGCCAACGGGTAAAGAAAAGATGAAAGTACAACCCATATCCCAATGGCTATCAGAAGATAATTGCCCCAATAGAATCATCAGTTGGGGCAATCATGCTATCAGCCTGAATACACTCCGGCAGGATGTCATCGCCCTGTATTGGCGTCTCAAAGAGCGGAGTTTGCAAGACCAAGAACAGAAAACTCTCCGCTGGGCGCTGTGTTTTGAAGATAGTTACCATTTCTGTGTCGCACTATTGGCAACACTTCATGCCGGCCAGACTCCCGTTATTCCGGGGCACTGCCGTGAGGCTCAGTTGCAGGAACAACTGCCTCTGTTTGATGGTGTATTAACCGATTTGCCTCTGACTTTATCTTGTCCTTGCTGGCAAATCTCGCTGTCTAACCCAGAAGTTGATGTTATGGAAAAAGCCTCACCTGACATCACATTACCGGCTATTCCGGCTGATGCCGCTTTGGTGATGTTCACTTCCGGTTCAACGGGTAAACCTCAGCAAGTGATCAAACCTGTCGCAGTCATGGATCTTGAATCCCAATGGCTGGCGGCTTTATGGGGAGATCAACTGCAATCTTGTATTGTCAGAGCGTCGGTCAGTCATCAACATCTGTATGGTTTGACCTTCCGCATCTGGTTGCCTATGTCATTGGGTCTGCCATTCGACCGCAAAATGGTGGAGTTTCCCGAGCAACTCATCGGTAGCCCACGCTGCGTTCTGATCAGTAGCCCCGCCTTTTTACAAAGGCTTGATGACAAACTTCCCGCACCAGAATGCGCTTTTGTGGTTTCGGCGGGCGGCCCTTTGCATTTTGCCCATGCAGAACGGGTGCAACAATGGCTCAATATTCTCCCCAATGAAATTTATGGCTGTACCGAAACAGGCATCATGGCTTGGCGCGAGCGTAAAACAGACAATGCCGTTTGGACAACATTTGAGAATGTTTCATTCCGTGAAGATGAGGAAGGAAATCTACGCGTTTATTCTCCGCTGGTGACTGAACCCAAAGGCTTAATTTTGGATGATCAGTTTGCCTTCGATGACCGGGGTAATTTCACTTTATTGGGACGTCGTGACCGGCTGGTAAAAATTGAAGAAAAGCGCATTTCACTGTCTGAAATTGAGCGCCGTTTGTGTGACATTCATGGCATCGCTGATGCTGCGGCACTGCTCATCAATCGGGGAAAACGCAACTACATTGGCGCAGTCGTGGTTTTAGAGCATGAAGACTACGAACGCTATCAGCAACAAGGTGTTAATCAGTTTTCCCGACATTGGCGTTGCCAATTGAAGCCTTGGCTGGAACCCGTCGCATTACCCCGCTACTGGCGAGTGATCGAATCCATCCCCTTGAATGCCCAAAGCAAACGTTCATGGCCTGCGTTACAGGAGCTATTTAATGAAACCCATTGAAATTCACCGCGGGCAACCTGCTCAAAATGAGGCCATTATACAACTGTATTTAGATCCCGATCTGGCTTGGTTTCGTGGGCATTTTCCCATTCAACCGCTCTTGCCGGGTGTGGCCCAAATCGATTGGGTTATGCACTATGCTGAGACTTTACTCGCGCCAGACTGGTCTTTCTCTTCGATTGAAATGGTTAAATTCCAGTTTCCCCTGCAACCCCGTGACAAACTTCTGTTAAAAATGACGTGGGCAGAAGAAAAACAGCTTCTGGCCTTCAGCTATGAAGTGGAAGTTTCAAACGGCAGCGAACATCAGACTGCAAGCCAAGGAAAGATAAAGTTATGTCGCTGAGCGTGAACACCATTACGCCCTGCGTGGTTATTCCTTGTTATAACCACGGCGCAACCATGCCTGCTGTATTGGAAAGGTTATCGCCTTATCAACTTCACTGCTTTATCGTCGATGACGGAAGTGAAGCTGATACTCAACGTCGCCTTGAAGATTTGGCAAAATCGGTTCCCAATGTGACGCTTCTCCGCCTTGCACATAATCAGGGCAAAGGGGGGGCTGTTATGGCAGGAATGCGGGCTGCCGCAGATGCAGGATATAGCCACGCCTTGCAGGTTGATGCAGATGGGCAACATTGCCTTGACGATATTCCCGCGTTTTTAGCAAAGGCACAGCAGCATCCTAACAGCTTGATTTCCGGCAATCCGATATATGACGTTTCCGTGCCAAAATCCCGCCTTTATGGACGCTATATCACTCATTTCTGGGTTTGGGTAGAGACGCTTTCTTTTTCCATCAAAGACAGCATGTGTGGCTTCCGGGTTTATCCGTTGGCGCCTACGCTGCAATTGTTGGCTAAAAAAGACATTGGCCGCAGGATGGATTTTGATATCGAAATCATGGTGCGGCTTTACTGGCAAGGAACAGAAAGTGAGTTTGTGCCAACAAAAGTGATTTATCCTGAAAATGGCTTGTCCCATTTCGATGCACTGCGGGATAACCTCAGCATCTCATGGATGCATACCCGTCTGTTTTTCAGCATGTTACCACGCATTCCCTCGCTGTTATGGCGTAAACGATTATGGCGCAACCACCGTCACTGGTCTGATATTAAAGAGCGCAAGGGGCTGCTTGGCATGAAGTTTATGCTGGCGGTTTATCGATGGCTCGGACGCAAGCCCTTTGAGTGGCTGCTTTATCCTGTTGTTGGCTATTTCTGGGCCACTGGCGGCTCACAACGTCAGGCATCGCGTCAGTATCTTGCGCGTCTGAAACAGACCATGCAACGCAAAGGGGTCCCCATTCCACAACACCTTGATAGTTACCGTCATTACCTGCGTTTCGGCGGAGCCATGTTGGATAAAATCGCAAGCTGGCGCGGTGATTTAAAATGGGGAAAAGATATCGAATTTGCACCAGACGCAGAACAGACGCTTTTGGATGGGAATTCAGGTGGCAAGCTGCTTCTGGTTTCGCATCTGGGCGACATTGAAGTTTGTCGGGCACTGGCACAAAAGGCAGGGAAACAAACCATCAATGCACTGGTGTTTACTGAACATGCCCAACGTTTCAAACAAATTATTGAAGAAGTCTCACCACAGGCAGGCATCAATTTATTGCCGGTGACGGATGTGGGAGCCGATACCGCCATCATGCTGAAAGAAAAAATTGATGCCGGTGAATGGGTCGCTATTGTCGGTGATCGGATTGCTGTTAATCCTTCCCGAGCCAATACCCAGCGTGTGGTTTGGAGCCAATTCCTTGGTCATCCAGCTCCCTTTCCGCAAGGGCCGTTTATCCTTGCATCCGTGTTGCGCTGCCCAGTACTGTTAATGTTCGCTCTCCGACAAAATAACCAATTCAGAATTTATTGTGAGCACTTCGCCAATCCGCTGGAACTGCCGCGTAAACAAAGAGAACAGGCATTGCAGCAGGCAGTGGATCACTACGCTTCCCGTCTGGAACATTACGCTCTGCAATCTCCCCTTGATTGGTTCAATTTTTTCGATTTCTGGCAATTGCCAGCTGATCGGACAAATAAGGAATAAAAAAAATGCTGACTGATCCCCGTTTTACCGCTGAGGTCGAATTGACCGTGCCATTTCATGACGCAGATCCCATGGGCGTCGTTTGGCATGGAAATTACTTCCGCTATTTTGAAATTGCCCGTGAAGCGCTGATGAACCAATTCAATTATGGTTATAGCGAAATGCGCGAATCCGGTTACGTTTGGCCTGTCGTTGATGCCCGAATCAAATACCGTGCATCAGTGCGCTTTGAACAAAAAATACGCGTGAGGGCTACCATTGAAGAATTTGAAAACCGCCTGAAAATTGCTTACCAGATTTTTGATGCAGCAAGCGGCCAAAAAACAACGATGGGCTACACCATTCAGGTTGCCGTTTCCGAAGAAACACAGGAGATGAGTTTTGTCAGCCCGGATATTCTATTCGAACGCATGGGAGTTAGGCCGTGAAAAAATGGCGCTGGATGCTGCTATTTCTGACAGCAAATTTTCTGATAATCAATAATGTGGCACATGCCGTTACCCTTGAAGAGTTACAACAGCGCTTTACACACCAGCCTGTTGTCCGTGCTCACTTTACACAGGAGCGTCAAATTCAGGGCATGCCTCAACCGCTGCGCTCCAACGGTGACATGTTGGTTTCACAGCATCAAGGGCTGTGGTGGCATCAGAAGAAACCTTTCCCGCTGACACTGGTATTGGATGACAGCCATATGGTGCAAATCATGTCGGGGCAAGCGCCTCAGGTGATTACTGCTGACTCCAATCCACAACTGTTTCAGTTCAATCATTTGATGCGGGCCTTGTTTCAGGCCGATCGTGCCGTGCTGGAAGAAAATTTCAAAATCGAGTTCAGTGACTTAGGGCAGGAAAAGTGGCGTTTGGTATTAACGCCAAAAACCTCCCCTTTGGATAAACTGTTCACGGCGATTACCCTGAACGGTCAAGCTAATCTTGATGCTATTTTACTCACCGATCGCCAGGGTGATCGCACAGAATTATCGTTTACTCAACACCGACTGACTCCTGAGACGCTAAGCCATGAAGAAGAGCAACACTTCAAATTCTGAGCCGCGTCTGCTGGCATTATTCTGGCTGCTCATGTGCACTATCTTACTGATATCACTGGTAGTCTTGTTACCGCAATCCCGCTTGTCCACCAGCGTACTGGCATTACTACCTGCACAAAGTGCCGGAGAGATGCCACCCGCTCTGCAAGAAGAGTTTATACAACGCCTTGATCGCCAATTGGTCTGGATGGTCAGTCCGGGGAAGAAAGAAGACTCTGCACCTGCGCAATATTGGCTGGAACATCTGCAAAAAACCTCATTTCTGACCCATGTCAAAGGGCCAATGACCGCAGAACAGCAACAAGCATGGGGACGCTTTTACTATGAGCACCGTAATGCGCTGCTCGATCCTGCTACCCGTGGCAGGCTGAAAGACGATGGCAGTCAGCAGGCAAACTGGATACTGTCTCAGGTTTATTCCGCCTTTTCCGGTGTCAGTGGGCAAGAGCTCAGTAATGATCCCTTGATGCTGGTCAGGGGTTCGCAACTGGCGCTTCAACAAACATCCAGCCAATTACGCCTTCAGAATGGCTGGTTAGTTGCTAAAGATGAGTCAGGAAGAAACTGGTATCTGCTCCACGGAGAGCTGAACAGTTCCTCTTTTGATATGCAGCAAGGGCATCATGCTGTCACTGAACTCGATAAATTGCAGCAAACCTTAAAAACGCAATTTCCTGATGCCGAAGTCATTTCACGGGGAACTCTGTTTTACAGCGATTACGCGACTCAACAGGCAAAACACGATATTTCAACATTGGGTAGCGCTACCGTGTTTGGAGTATTGCTGCTTATCTATGGTGTTTTCCGCTCACTGAAACCCTTGTTACTGTGTGTTCTCTCTATCAGCATCGGCGCTTTGGCCGGAACCGTGGCAACCTTGGGTGTCTTTGGCGAATTGCATTTTATGACGCTGGTGATGAGTATCAGCATCATCGGTATTTCTGCTGACTACGCCATTTATTACCTGACAGAGCGCATGGTGCACGGGCAGGAAGTCACAGCGTGGCAAAGCATGCGGAAAGTTTTGCCTGCTTTATTAATGGCATTAGCGACCACTGTTATTGCCTATCTCATCATGATGTTTGCCCCCTTCCCCGGCCTGCGCCAATTGGCTGTATTTGCCGCTGCGGGGCTGACAGCTTCCTGCTTAACCGTCGTTTGCTGGTATCCCCGACTGGCTAAGAATCTGCCTGTGCGCCCAATTCCTGCCATGATTATGCTAATGCGCTGGCTGGCTTTGTGGAGACGTAATCGTCTGTTTTATATCGGGTTACCCGCTATGTTGGCAGTTTTTGCTTTATTGGGGATCTCTCGTTTGCACGTCAATGATGACATTGCCCAATTGCAGGCTCTGCCACAGGATATTCATCAACAGGAAAAACACATTGCCGCACTGACCGGACAGCGAAGTGACCAAAAATGGTTCGTGGTTTACGGCGATAATGCAGAACAAACATTACAGCGATTAGAGTCTTTTATACCCAAACTGGATGCAGAAAAACAGCAAGGTAATATCAGTCAGTACCAGCGTCTGCCCCTTTCCTCTCTGGCACAACAGCAGCGGGATCTTGGGCTTATCAAGGCCGCCATTCCCAATATCATGGCTCGTTTGGCAGACGCGGGACTGACAATCAAACAGCCAGATATCCACCCTATGACGGTTATACCGAATGACTGGCTCAACAGTGTGGTCAGTGAAGGCTGGCGCCTGATGTGGATAACCCTGCCAAACGGTCAAAGCGGTGTCCTGCTACCCGTCAACGGCGTTAAGGACAGTGTGCTGATGCGCCAATTAGCGGAGAAACAGGCAGGTGTCAGTTGGATCGACCGCAAACTGGCTTTTGATGAAATGTTTCAGTTTTACCGCACCATGCTTGGCTGGTTGCTGGCGGGTTCAATCATCTTGATCGCCGTCAGTTATATTATTCGGCTGGGCCTGCGCCGGGGTGTCATCAGTATATTGCCATCATTGCTGTCATTAGGGTGTGGATTGGCTGTTCTCGGTTTTAGCGGCTATAGCCTTAACTTATTCTCAATCTTGGCGCTGGTTTTGGTGCTGGGCATTGGTATCAACTACACCCTGTTTTTCAGCAATCCCCGTGGTACGCCACTCACCTCTTTGCTGGCAATCAGCGTAGCAATGTGTACTTCATTGCTCACGCTCGGCATGTTGGTATTCAGTAGTACCCAAGCAATCAGTAGTTTTGGCATTGTGTTATGCAGTGGGATCTTTACCGCATTCCTGCTCTCTCCACTGGCTATGCCCGAACGCCAAAAAAGGAAAAAGAAATCATGATACGGATAGTTATCTTATCTCTGGTTTGCCTGTTGGCAGCTTGTACGAATTTTCCACAAGATAGCTCGCCCAGCGCGTGGCTAAAGCCGGGTGTACGCGTTTCTCTGCCAGGACCGAGCATTGCGCCTGCGATTAATGAACAACAATTGCTGACAGCCACCGTCAAAGACAAACAACAATCATTAATTGTGTTGCTTAGTGCTAATGAACAACACCTGTCTCTGGCGGGGTTGTCTTCGTTAGGCATTCGGTTATTCAAACTGGATTACGACAAAAACGGCATCCATACCGAGCAATCTATTGTTTTGCCGGAACTTCCACCAGCCAATCAAGTATTGGCTGATATCATGCTGAGTTATTGGCCCGTTTCCGCCTGGCAGACCCGGCTTCCTTCTGGCTGGACACTCAAGGACAGCGGTAATTCCCGCCAACTGCATGATAAGAATGGAAAATTAATCACGGAAATTCATTATGATACCGCGAATGGCAAACGACGCCCGATTCGCGTCCAGCAGTTCATTTTTGGCTATAACATCGCCATTCAGCATCTGGAAGAGTAAAACATGATTTATATTTCTGCCGTGGGTATGCTCAATGCCTTGGGTAATAATACGGATGAAATCGCCCAGAACCTCGTGATCGGCCAAGCACCCGGCATGTATGAGCGTTCTGGCTGGTTGCAACCTGATAAAACCTGCTGTCTGGGCGGCGTTGACGGTGAATTACCTGCCATTCCTGATGCTCTGTTTAAGCACAACAGCCGTAATAACCGCTTACTACTGGCTGCCTTTCTGCAAATAAAACCACAAGTGGATGAAGCTATCGCCCGTTTCGGACGGGAACGCATCGCAATTATCATGGGAACCAGTACATCTGGCCTTGACGAAGGTGATCAACATGTTAGCCGAACAATCCATCAGCAACCTAATGAGCAGTACCATTATTACCAACAAGAACTGGGCGATCCTTCCCGCTTCCTTGCCAATTACCTTGATACCGATGGGCCGGCATTGACCATCTCCACGGCCTGTTCATCCAGTTCACGGGCGGTTATCACTGGTCAGCGCCTGATTGAAATGGGCATGGTCGATGTAGCGATTGTCGGTGGTGCAGACACACTAAGCCGCATGCCAATCAATGGCTTCGATAGCCTTGAATCCCTCTCTTCAACACGATGTGAGCCATTTTGTGAAAACCGCGAAGGCATTACCATTGGGGAAGCCTCAACATTACTGCTGCTGACACGGGAGCCTCAGCCTATTGCATTGCTCGGTGTTGGAGAATCCAGTGACGCATGGCATATGTCTGCCCCTCATCCTGAAGGAAAAGGGGCGATTGAAGCCATCAATATGGCATTGGACAACGCAGGGTTATCTCCCGCCGAGATTGGGTATATCAACCTGCATGGCACTGGCACAAAATTAAATGACCAAATGGAATCCCTCGTCATCAATCAGATTTTTGGCGAAAACACCCCGTGCAGTTCAACCAAATATTTAACCGGCCATACTCTGGGTGCGGCTGGCGCATGTGAAGCCGGTCTTTGCTGGTTATTGCTTACCCGCAATTTACCCCTGCCTGTACAAGATTTCTCGCGTTCAGGCATTGACGCCTCACTGGTTGCTTGTGGCCTTCTGGCTCAACCCAAGCCACTGGAAAAACCGATCATCATGTCGAACTCTTTTGCCTTTGGTGGAAACAATACCAGCCTGATATTGGGAACTGTATAATGCCTGACTATTTACCGGTAGATTGTTACCTCCCTCATGAAGCACCGATGGTGTTACTGGAAAAAGTGATCAACGTTTCCAGTGACCATGTCCATTGCCAAGTCACCGTCAGCAAAGAAGGTGTCCTGTCGCCTTTTCTTAACGGAGAAGGCCACCTGCCGGGTTGGTTTGCCATTGAAATCATGGCACAAACCATTGGCGTTTGGTCTGGCTGGCATCGCAAGGAAAGAAAAGAAGAAGATTCCGCATTGGGCATGTTGCTTGGTGGGCGCGCAGTACGATGTCAGGCCCCTGTTTTCACACAAGGCAGTGTGCTGGATATCCAGATGAATCTATTACTACAAGATGAAAAAGTTGGCAGCTTTGAAGGTTCGATCTGTTGCAACGGCACGGTGCTGACAACGGGTCGCCTAAATACCTACCAACCAGATAAAACAGAGCTTAAACAATTATTTCAAAGGGATGGAGTAGCATAATGCGTTCAGTTCTAGTGACCGGTGCCAGCAAAGGAATCGGCAGAGCAATTGCCTGCCGACTGGCAGCAGACGGATTCAACGTCATCGTTCATTATCACAGCGATGCTAAAGGCGCAGAAAAAACACTGGAACACATTCAGGCAAATGACGGTCATGGCCGTGTACTGAAATTTGATGTTTCAGATCGCACAACTTGCCGTGAAGTACTGGAAAAAGATATCGAAACCCACGGTGCCTATTATGGCATTGTCTGCAATGCCGGAATTGCCAAAGACGGGGCTTTTCCTGCTCTGGAAGGCAGTGACTGGGATAGCGTCATCCATACCAATCTGGATGGTTTCTACAATGTTATCCATCCCTGCGTAATGCCAATGATCGGTTTGCGTCAGGGAGGACGAATCATCACTTTGTCATCCGTGTCTGGCTTGATGGGCAACCGTGGGCAGGTCAATTACAGTGCAGCCAAAGCGGGCATTATCGGAGCCACCAAAGCGCTGGCAATCGAGTTGGCGAAAAGGAAAATCACCGTGAACTGTATTGCGCCAGGGCTAATTGGCACAGATATGATTCAAATGGAAGAGGTCGCCTTGAAAGAGGCCATGAATATGATCCCGATGAAACGCATGGGGCAAGCCGATGAAGTTGCCGGTCTTGCCAGCTACCTGATGTCTGATATTGCAGGCTATGTGACCCGTCAGGTCATTTCAATCAATGGAGGAATGCTATGAGCCATAATGGAACAACTCGCAGGGTAGTTATTACGGGAATGGGCGGTATTACCGCTCTGGGGCATGATTGGCAATCTGTTTCCGCAGGATTGAAAGCGGGTATCAACACCGTCCAACAAATGCCGGCATGGGCAGAATATGACGGGCTTAATACCCACCTCGGTGCACCTGTCACGGATTTCATTTTACCCGAACACTATACCCGTAAACGCATTCGCTCCATGGGGCGTGTTTCTCTGATGTCTACGCGCGCCACAGAGCTGGCTTTAGGGATGGCAGGTTTACTGGATGATCCCATCCTGACCAATGGGGAAACAGGCATTGCTTACGGTTCTTCGACGGGCAGTACCAAGCCGGTCAGTGAATTTGCGACCATGCTGACAGAAAAGCATACCAATAACATCACAGGTACAACTTATGTACAGATGATGCCACATACCACTGCCGTCAACACCGGGCTGTTCTTTGGTCTGCGTGGCAGAGTGATCCCAACCTCAAGTGCCTGTACATCGGGTAGTCAGGCGATCGGTTATGCGTGGGAAGCTATCCGTCATGGCTATCAAACCGTGATGGTTGCGGGTGGCGCGGAAGAGCTGTGTCCATCCGAAGCAGCGGTATTTGATACCCTGTTCGCCACCAGCCAGAAAAATGAAGCACCAAAAACTACGCCTTCCCCATTTGATGTTAACCGCGATGGGCTGGTGATTGGTGAAGGTGCTGGCACGCTGATCCTTGAAGAATTGGAACACGCTAAAGCGCGTGGCGCCAAAATTTATGGTGAAATCATTGGATTTGCGACTAACTGTGATGCTTCCCATATCACTCAGCCAAAATCCGAAACCATGCAAATATGTATTGAAATGGCGCTGAAATCAGCAGGCTTACAGCCAGCCGATATCGGTTACCTCAGCGCTCACGGAACGGCAACCGATCGGGGAGATGTGGCGGAGAGTCAAGCCACTGCCAATATCTTTGGCAACCAAACGCCTATCTCTTCACTGAAAAGCTATTTCGGCCATACACTGGGGGCCTGTGGTGCGCTTGAAGCCTGGTTAACGCTGGAAATGATGAATGAAGGCTGGTTTGCACCGACCATCAATCTCAACGAGGTTGATCCCGCTTGTGGTGAATTGGATTACATCATGCACCAACCGCGTCAAATCCAGACCGAGTTTATCCAAAGTAATAACTTTGCCTTCGGTGGTATTAATACTTCGATAGTGATCCAGCGCTGGGCATAAACATTAAATGCCATCGGATGGTTAACCCGATGGCATTTAATCTCTTCCGTTCAACTCAGATGTATTATTACGAATTTAATCAATCACTGCGAATAGTTTAATTCTGATAAATTCGGATATCATTCCATAACCGAATCAGGCCGAATTTTAGATTATTTATCAATACCAAGAATTTAATTTTTAGGATTAAATATAATTCAAACAGAAATACACTTGATAAACTCATCAGAAAAATGGAATAAGTGTTTTTATTACAAAACTATTCCCAATAACCACCACCTAAGATTGTGGCAGATATCGTTCCTCTTCCCGTTCCTTCAAATTGTGCGATTTTATTTAAAGGTGAATCTGTAAAAGCCACAGCCGCAGTAATAGGTGTCATAAGT
>NZ_LFCV01000091.1 GCF_001037465.1 Xenorhabdus khoisanae | reverse complement strand
ATCCTGGCATCTGCATTTTCTGCTATTTTGGTTTATGCCCAAGAGCTCATTCCCGGCAAAACAGGCATGATAGCTGGTTTATTCTTTGGCTTAGCATTTGGTATGGGGGGAATTGGAGCAGCAATTCTTGGCTATGTTGCAGATAAAACCAATATAGAATTGGTTTACAAAATTTGCGCTTTCCTACCACTTCTTGGTATATTTACGCTGTTCCTGCCGAATATAGAAAAGAAAACATAAAAAAATAGAAAAATCATTAGGTAGAGATAACAGTCATTACATTATTTCCCTTTGTAAACAAGCGTAAATAATGACAAAATCCACATAAATTTACATTAAAATAGGAATTATACAAATTCCCCTTATTTTCACCACTCAGTATGTTTTTTAGCACGTTTATCTTTAATTACTTATAAAATATATTTATTACCTTACCCAACCATACAATTTAATATTTTTTACCCCAGAAGGAGCCTTGATGGAGCATTCGACACCTCTTATCACGACCATTGTTGGTGGTTTTGTTCTCGCCTATCTGCTTGGCATGCTTGCACAGCGCCTAAAAATCTCACCTCTGGTAGGATATCTTGTAGCAGGTGTATTAGCGGGGCCTTTTACACCCGGCTTTGTTGCCGATACTTCTCTGGCTCCAGAACTTTCAGAAATTGGCGTGATCTTACTGATGTTTGGTGTCGGTCTGCATTTTTCACTCAAAGATTTGTTAGCCGTCAAATCAATTGCCATTCCTGGGGCCATCGCCCAGATTGCCGTTGCTACCTTATTGGGAACAGGATTATCAGCATTACTCGGATGGGGGCTATCCAGCGGTATTGTCTTTGGCCTCTGTTTGTCCACCGCCAGCACAGTAGTATTACTCAGGGCACTAGAAGAACGGCAGCTCATTGATAGCCAAAGAGGGCAAATTGCCATTGGTTGGTTGATTGTAGAAGATCTGGCGATGGTGCTGGCGCTGGTATTACTCCCCGCAATAGCCGGCCTTCTGAGTAATCAGGATGCCAATATTAGTCAACTTCTGCTTAAGCTGGTCATTACAATTGGTAAAGTTGTTGCCTTTATTTTACTAATGATCTTTGTCGGTAGAAGAGTGATACCTTGGCTGCTGGCGAAAACGGCCAGTACAGGTTCCCGTGAGTTATTTACACTGGCAGTGCTTGCGATTGCACTAGGTGTTGCTTACGGTGCCGTAACACTATTTGATGCTTCATTTGCTCTCGGAGCATTCTTTGCCGGCATGGTACTGAATGAGTCAGAATTGAGCCATCGAGCAGCACAAGATACCCTACCGCTAAGGGATGCGTTCGCGGTTCTTTTCTTCGTCTCCGTTGGCATGCTGTTTGATCCAATGGTTCTGCTCCAACAGCCTCTCGCTATTTTAGGAACACTTGCCATTATTATCATTGGCAAGTCATTGGCAGCCATGTTGTTAGTCAGAATGTTTGGTCATACACGGCGTACGGCCCTGACTATCTCTGTCAGCCTCGCTCAAATCGGTGAGTTCGCCTTTATTCTGGCAGGTCTTGGTGTCATATATGGCTTTTTGGATGGGGAAGCGCGTAACCTTGTACTGGCTGGTGCCATCATTTCCATCATGCTGAATCCTGTCCTGTTCAGTTTGCTGGATCGCTATTTGGAAAAAACAGAGACGATTGAAGAACAATTACTCGAAGAAACGCTGGAAGAAGAAACCCAGATCTCCGTTGATATCTGCGGACACGCCATTATAGTGGGCTATGGTCGGGTCGGGCGTCTGCTTTGCCAGCATTTACAAGAAAGAAACTTTCCTGTGGTGGTCATTGAAGATACACGCGCTCGGTTTGAAGAATTGGGAGAAATGGGTATTAGTGCCGTGATGGGTAATGCAGCCAATAAAGATATCATGGCTCTGGCAAGGCTCGATTGTGCCTGTGCGTTATTCCTGACAATCCCTAATGGCTACGAAGCCGGTGAAATTGTTGCGAATGCCAGAGAAATTCGACCAGATATCAGCATCATCGCACGCGCCCATTATGATGATGAAGTTACCTATATTACGGAGCGTGGTACTAACCAGATCATTATTGGTGAGCATGAAATAGCAAAAGCGATGGCTGATGTACTTCCTGAATATGAAGAAGGTTGTCCGATAGAGCCACCATCACCACTTTCACCATCGGCCCCACCATCAACAACAACATAATTTGTTGATTAAGGAATATCCCCTGATTATGGGGATATTCCCGGTTTCCAGTATTAACGTTCCCAGTAAGACTCTTCCAAACTATCTTCTTTTTCCGGCAATCCTCGTGTCAGGCGTGGAGCATGTTGGCTCAATACCTGATAACTTACCCTATTCGCGTACTTACACACTTGAGCTAAAGAAGAGTACGTTAAATAAGAACGCATATGTTTGCTAGAATTAGGCACGTTCATGCGATGATAGCTGTTGGCAGTGATATCATGCAGCAATGCAGATAATGCACCATCGCCTGCTCCATTGGTATTCATGATTTTTTCAGGGCCGCCCATATAAGGTTCAATATGGGAATAGACTCGCATTGGATTCTGACAATCTACTTTACGCATCGCACGGCTGAATTCATAACGGTTAAATTCCGCAATTGCGCCAGGTAATAAAGGATGGGATGTTTGGCGTTTGTACTCTTCTTCAGTATAACCCGCCATATATAACCCAGCTGGCCCTGCCGTGCACAACACCAAATCGACCCAATCAAGCACCTTATCTGCCGCCAGCAAAGGATCACTGAAGCCTGTCAGTTCATGAGCTTCATCTTCATTCATTGCTACCACTGAAACATTCTCAGCCAGGAAATCACGCCACCATTGAGGATCATCAGCAATGACGTATTTTGTTCCCAATGTCAGCACAACCGGTACATTATGTTTTTTCGCATATTCAATAGCTTTCATGGTTGCTTCCGGCATGGGTTCACCCGGTTTGCAACGTACCAGATACGCGGTAATCACTAATGCTGATGCTTCCGCAATAATATGTTCTGGGATGCTTTCTGGACGAAGATGGTTCATCAAACCCGGGCTGATAGCAAAGGTTCTTTCACCATTTTCCGTGATTAAAGTAAAGCAACGGCCAATTGGGCCATCAACGCCCTGTAAGTGGTTCAAATTCATACGACTGGATGTATTGCAAAGATAACAATACGCATAACTTCCTATCTGGATGTTATTGCACATAGTACCGAGCAGTACCGATTTGTCGTCGGCTAAAACGGAAAAATTATGCAAGGTGTTGCCAATAGTGCCACCCGCAAATTCATGGCTGATTAGATTATTATCTGTCAGTTCCCTATAGAGAGCCTCAGCAACATGATCTTCAATAACTAACGAATGCCCCTGGCTCAAGTTGTAACGTTGGATAAAACTCTCATCAACCTTGGCTTCAATATCCACCAGTGTTTGGTCAATGCCGACGATATAGGCTCGGTTATTTTCAGTGTCCATCATTTCTTTGATGGGCTGGAGAAGAGGATCTCTTAAGCTGACAGGAAAGTAATGTTTAGATTTACGTTTACCAGGGAATTTCATAATTAATTGCTGTTATAGAGCCAAAATATGCGGCATGTTAGCACAATATGGTATGACACAATACCGGGACAGAATAAAAAACAACACGACAAAAATACAGACAGCCAATGTTGCAATAACATTGGCTGCCGAATATTAGCGATATGATTTAGCTTTCAAGCAACTGCTTTATTGGTTGTGCTGCAACTTGAAATCTATTGGATAGATTATCATGTTAAGCTGCTTGTTTTTGGCGGCTACGTACCATGTGACGCAGCAAAACAAACATAACAGAAAGAATAAACCCTATAAAACCCGCACCAATCAGGATCAATAAACGCTTAGGTGAGTCTTTTGAAGTCGGTTCATAAGGTTCCTGCATAAATTTGAATGGTTCAAAATCAACCGTATTGACATTTATTTTTTCCAGATTTTTGATATATAGCTGGCGGTTAAGCAAATCAGCATCAATTTTTGTTGGATCGGTAATTTCTTCAGTAATTTGCAGTTTACGTTGCAAAGCATCTGAGCCCAGTGCAATCGAATAATCCGGGTCATCCTTGATCATTGCCCCACCATTCGATACAGGTTTCTTAACACCTGCCGAGTCAGCAATAGAAATCGCATATTTCAATCGCTCAATATTTACACTACGCATATTGGCAATACGTTCCAAATCGATAGCATAAAGCTTCTGCGAATACTCCAGTTTCTGATGAACCATGTCAGTGAGTTCATCTTTTATTTGATCACGAACAACCGAAGAAACAAATCTGATATAGCCCGTCAACAGATTGTAAGAATCCTTTGAGTTATCTGCACTGAAAGAGAGTGTGGATTCATTATCTTCATCATCTTTCTTAGGCGATGATGCAGAGATGTTTTTATTGACAATTTTCTCGATTAGCTTTCTTTTTTCCTGCTCAGAAATATCATCACTCCTGGCAAGCAAGGTCTTAAAGTAATCGGTATTGACCAAATACTCCTCCCGCAATACACGCGAGTTATAGTTTTCAATAAAACGCTGATACAGGGACTCTTCTGTCACTTTCGGCTCAAGATTCAGAACATGCAACCCTGTCAATGCATTTTTCAATGGCTGAAACTCTTCCAACCCCGGTTTAACCACCGCAGCGGTACTGGTCCATTTCTGTTGCAAAGAAGATGCAACACCGAAACCAACAACAGCAAAAACAAACGAGACTGCAATTATCAAATATTTTGATTGGAAGAGTACGGAGAATAGCTCAAACAAATCGATTTCATCTTCCTGCGCAGGATGGTAATAATTTGAATGCTCTTCATAAAAATCAGGGTGTTTAATAGGTTTATTACTCATTATCTATATATCCAATCCAAATAGTTTTGCTTTTCATTGATGATACGCAAGCTTTCTCTCTTGCTCACAGTACTCATTGATTAAAAACAGTATCCTTAAAAATTATACAACCAACAATGCTTGACACTCACCCTGTGAGTTATTCCCCTATAACAAGCAGTTGCAACTTATTGAATGATATTATTTACCAAATTTTCGAACAATGAAATATGGCACTCATTATCATTAAGTGCGGAGATATATTCAAACTTTTTCCCACCCGCATTCAAAAAAATAGTTTTATTCTGTTGCTTAATTTCTTCCAATGTTTCCAAGCAATCGGCTGAAAATCCCGGACATATCACTTGAACATGCTCCACACCTTGTTCTGGCAATGATGCTATTGTTTTGTCTGTATAGGGTGATAACCACGGTAAGCGACCAAAACGAGACTGATACGTCATCATGATTTTATCTGCCGGATAGTCCAATGTTCGAACTAAGGCTTGAGCTAAAAGTTGAGTCGTTGCTTTGCAATCCTGCGGATAAACATCTCCCATTGTTGCCAGACGCTCGGGAATACCATGATAAGAAAGGATTAGACGATCAGGCTGACCATGTTTTGTAAAGCTCTGTTCAATGGATTCCTTTAACGCTGCAATATAAGCAGGATGTGATGCATAGCTACGGATAAAATGCAGCGTAGGGATTGTACGATATCCCTTCAATATTTTACTAATGCTATCAAATACCGCTGCCGATGTTGTGCTGGAATATTGAGGATAAAGCGGCAGTATAATTAAATCATCAATATTTTGTTGCAACAAACTATCTACTGCCTGAGATAAAGAAGGTGAGCCGTAGGTCATTCCCAAAACAACGGGAATATCCGCCAATTTTTCACTCAGCAATTTCTGCTGACGGCGACCATGAACCAGCAGAGGAGAACCCTCTTCCATCCAAATTTCTTGGTAAAGTTTGGCAACACGAGAAGAACGGAAAGGAAGAATGAGCCCGTACAGTATCGGCTTCCAAATCAGTGGGGGAATATCAACCACCCTTCTGTCACTCAGAAACTGAGCCAGATAACGCCTTATCGCTGCTGGCGTTGGTGCTTCCGGCGTACCAAGATTGACCAATAAAACACCATACTTCTTGCTACTCATTCCTCAGTACCCCATTTAATTGACTGACAATCCAGTATAAAACATGAGTTATAGTCACATATAACATTTCATGGAGTGAATTTCTCATAGAGTGCGGTAGAGTGCAAAAAAGTCAGGCGGCATAAATACCGCCTGTTCCAACAATTCAAGAATACACTAAATTACTCGCCCAGAATTTTGGTCAATTCTGCGCTGACTTCAGATACCTGACGAGTACCATCAAGTTTGAAGTATTCGGTGTTACCTGCCTGCGCTTCTTTTTGGTAGTAAGAAACCAGAGGTGCAGTTTGCGCATGGTATTCAACCAGACGTTTGCGGACAGTGTCTTCCTGATCATCTTTACGAATGGTCAGTTCTTCACCAGTAACGTCATCTTTGTTTTCCACTTTTGGTGGATTGAAGCTGATATGGTAAACACGGCCCGATGGCGCATGTACACGACGACCAATAATACGTTCAACAATGATTGCGTCAGGAACATCAAATTCCAGAACAGAATCAATCTTGATACCCGCTTCTTTCATGGCATCAGCCTGTGGAATGGTACGTGGGAACCCATCCAACAAGAAGCCATTACGGCAGTCATCTTGTTTGATGCGCTCTTCAACCAAAGCAATAACCAGTTCATCAGTGACCAGCTTGCCATTATCCATCAATTCTTTTGCTTTCAAACCCAACTCTGTGCCAGCTTTCACTGCGGCACGCAGCATATCACCTGTCGAAATCTGAGGGATCCCATATTTCTCCATGATAAATTGCGCCTGAGTCCCCTTACCGGCGCCTGGTGCGCCCAGCAGAATAATACGCATTGCGTAAATCCCCTTGCTATTTGCTTTTCGTATTTTTTAAAGAAAACGTACCACCATAACATTTGAATAGGGCACGGCTCAAGAAAACAGGTAAACGTTTTCGCATTATCCAAAAAACAAGCCACGCTCCATTTTCCATGGAAGCGTGGCTTTTTATCATAATTTCGACGAAATTAAGCTTTTTCAGTTAATAATAATTGATTCATTCTACGAATGAATTGGTTTGGATCATCCAATGTGCCACGTTCTGCAAACAGTGCTTGATCCAGCAGTAATTCGATCCAATCAGCAAACTGCATCTCATCTTCAATGTCAGCCGCTTTCTTAACCAGATTATGTTCTGGGTTCAGCTCAAAGTTATAGCTTACTTCTGGCATGGACTGACCGGCAGCGGCAAACAGCTTCGCCATTTGGGTGCTCATTCCATTAGCATCGGTTGTTACGATTGCTGGCGTATCTGTCAGACGGTGAGTTAACTTCACTTCCTTCACACGCTCACCCAACAATGTCTTCACTCGCTCAACGAATGGCTCCAGTTTTTTATCTGCTTCTTCCTTCTCAGCCTTGTTTTCATCCGCCAATTTGTCGAGGGTTTCATCAGATTTACTAACAGATTGAAATGATTTGCCATCGAATTCAGTCAGATAACTCATCATCCATTCATCGATACGGTCAGACAGCAGCAGAACTTCAATACCTTTCTTGCGGAACAGCTCCAGATGTGGACTATTCTTCGCCGCAGCGTAGCTATCGGCAGTAATGTAATAAATCTTCTCCTGCCCTTCTGCCATGCGGCCGATGTACTCTTCCAGAGAAACGGTTTGTGCCGAGTCATCATTGTGAGTCGTCGCAAAACGCAGTAATTTGGCAATGGCTTCTTTATTTGATCCATCTTCGGCAGGCCCTTCTTTCAGCACTAAACCGAACTGCTGCCAGAAAGTCTGGTATTTTTCTGCATCGTCTTTTGCCAGTTTATCCAGCATCTGCAATACACGTTTGGTCAACGCGCTGCGTAAATTACGAGTGATTGTGCTGTCTTGCAGTATTTCACGAGAAACATTCAACGGTAGATCGTTGGAATCAATCAGGCCACGAACAAAACGCAGGTAGTTTGGCATGAACTGATCAGCTTCATCCATGATGAATACACGCTGTACATACAGTTTCAATCCATGTTTATGTTCACGGTTCCACATATCCCAAGGTGCCTGGGAAGGAATATATAACAGGCTAGTATATTCCTGCTTACCTTCAACGCGGTTATGACTCCAGATCAGAGAATCGGTAAAATCATGGGAAATGTGTTTATAAAACTCTTGGTATTCCTCATCACTGATTTCTGCTTTACCACGGGTCCACAAGGCTTGGGCTTTGTTAATTTTTTCCCATGTAACAGTGACCGAATCATCTTCTTCGTTTTTAGTTTGTGTTTCGATTTCAACCGGTAAGGCAATGTGATCAGAATATTTACCGATGATAGAACGCAGACGCCAGTCATCGAGGAATTCACTTTCCCCGTCACGCAAATGCAGGGTGATTTCTGTGCCACGTCCTGCTTTTTCAATATCTGCAACGGTGTAATCACCTTCACCCGTTGACTCCCAGAACACACCTTGTTCAGCCGCCGCACCCGCTGCACGGGTACGTACAGTCACTTTATCCGCAACGATGAACGCAGAGTAGAAACCTACACCAAACTGACCAATCAATTGGCTGTCTTTTGCCTGATCAGAACCGATGGATTCAAGAAATGTTTTAGTACCGGATTTTGCAATCGTTCCCAGATTATCAATCACTTCATTGCGGGACATGCCGATACCATTATCACTGATGGTGATGGTTTTTTGCTCTTTATCAACAGCCAGACGCACACGCAATTCGCCATCATTTTCATACAGTTCAGGCGTGGATAATGCACGGAAACGTAATTTGTCTGCCGCATCAGATGCGTTTGAAATCAATTCACGGAGAAAAATTTCTTTGTTGGAATAGAGAGAATGGATCATCAACTGCAACAGTTGTTTGACTTCAGACTGAAATCCACGGGTTTCCTGATCTTTCATGTTCATTTATTACCTCAATCTAAATCCAGTTCAGATATGTAAAATCGGACGATGGTAATCAAATGGGGATAGATCTAGGGGGTTTCAAGTTAGAAAAACAAGAATAATGTAAAATTAGTCCCGTCAACGTATAAATTTATTATGGATGGTGGCATGTTCTGCAACACCATCCATTTGAATTTACTACGCAAATTGGGCAAGAAATCACACTTGAGTGATTTTTTGACGGCCAGCCAGCGAATGGGATAGCGTTGTACCATCCACCATTTCAAGCTCACCGCCAACAGGAACACCGTGAGCGATTCGGCTGGCTGTCACACCATACTGCGAACACATTTCTGCAATATAGTTTGCTGTCGCCTCTCCTTCGACAGTTGGATTCGTTGCCAAAATAATTTCTGACAATGTTTCAGAAGATAATCGGTCTTCTAAACGATCCAAACCAATATCCATTGGCCCAATGCCATCCAGAGGCGATAAGTGCCCCATAAGGACAAAGTAACGCCCCGCAAACTGACCTGTCTGCTCAATGGCATGAATATCAGCCGGGCTTTCTACCACACAAATCTGCCCATTCTGCTGACGACGGGGATTAGCGCAAATAGAGCATTGATCCTGTTCAGTGAATGTCCGGCAATTCTGACAGTGACCAATTTCAGACATCGCTCGCGTCAATGCCTGCGCCAGCCGCATTCCACCGCTGCGTTCCCGCTGCAATAGATGAAATGCCATCCGCTGAGCAGATTTAGGGCCTACTCCGGGTAAACAGCGCAGTGCTTCCATCAGCGATTCAAGAAGAGGGCTGGTTTGCATTAGAATGGCATCTTAAAGCCAGGCGGTAATTGCATGCCACTGGAAACACTTGCCATTTTTTCTTTCTGGGTTTCTTCAATACGGCGAGCCGCATCATTGAAAGCAGCAGCAATCAGATCTTCCAGCATATCTTTGTCATCGTCCATCAGGCTTGGATCGATTTCAACACGGCGGCAGTTGTGCGCACCATTAATAGTCACTTTAACCAGACCCGCGCCAGATTCACCTGTCACTTCCAGACTTGCAACTTCTTCCTGCATTTTCTGCATTTTTTCTTGCATCTGCTGGGCCTGTTTCATCAAATTGCCCAAACCACCTTTACCAAACATAATTCTCTCTCTTCGCTATAGCCACAGCATAATAAGGTACACTGCGGCGGTTAAACAGGCCGGATACTTTCTTCATCCAATTCTGCATCGAATAACTGCTGAAGTGTTTGAATCGTTCTATCCGAAATAATGGATTGGCGCGCTTGTGCCAATTTTTCTTCATAAATGGCTTGTCGCCACTCCAAAGGCGTTTTTACCGCAGGATTATCATCTTCAACGATACTGAGTTCAATAGGTTTTCCATGCAACTCACTTAACGCTTCGCTCAACGATTTCTGTGCTGACGCCGAATTAAGATGACGCTGTTTTGAACGTAAATGCAGACAGAGTCGGTTTTCACCAATCTGTTCTTTAAACGCATTCAGCGCTACCTGCTGAACCAACTTAGGAATATGCAGTTTATCAATTTCCGCAGCCCATGAATCCCTCTCTTTCGATTCAATAGCCAGCTTCTCTGCTAATTCTGCTGTCTTCTCATGCTCTAAAGCTGCTTTTATCGCTTTTGGCGTCGTGACTGACTGCTGTTTTTCTTCAACATTAGTTGCCCGCCAACGATATGCCTCTTTCCTTACCGGTTTAGTTTCTTGCACTTTAGGGATATAAGATTGAGGCCGTTGTTCAGCAACGGCCACCAAGCGTTCCAGCGCCGAACTTGCCGGCTTTGCCCTTGCAGACTCTGCCGGCTCAGGCTTTTTTGGTGGGGTATTTCCTTGGCGAGCCAGCGAGTTCCTTGCTTGCAATAATTTTGCTGTTAGGCTGTTCGTTGTGGATGTCATTCCCGTTGATTGAGTCATTCCCTGTTGTTCGGCTCGTCCAATTTCCTCATTTTTTGGGGAAGGCGGAGCCGCCGCAGGCAGGGTTACGGGGGCTAACCCTGCTGGTGATACAGGGATTTCCACAGCAGATAATGGTGTTTCATCAATGATAGCCTTAGGATGGAATGCCAAAGCCCGCAATAGTGCCATTTCGACACCCATCCGACGCTCTGGTGCATAAGGGAGTTCTTTGCGCCCCACCAGTAATGCCTGATAATAAAGCTGCAAATCAGTCGGAGAAATTGACCTTGCCAGCAGGCGTAAGCGCCCTTCCGTTGAAGAAGATTCACTTTCAGGTTGCTGGGGCAATAACTGGAGCATGGCAATGTGGTGCAACTGTGCCAACATTTCGATCAGCAAATTCTCCCAATCCACTCCACGAGATGCCACTTGTTCAACCAAAGCCATCACTTGTTGCCCATCAGCACGAATGAGCGATTCAATTATCGCCAACGGTTGATCATCATTCAGCGTTCCCAGCATCTGGCTGACGATATCTGATGTCAATTTTCCACCACCAAGAGCAATGGCTTGATCTGTTAAACTCAAGGCATCACGCAGACTGCCATCTGCCGCTCGTGCAAGAAGCTGACGGGCACGGGTATCACTCTCTATCTGCTCTTCATGCAGGACGTGTTCTAACTGGCAACTAATCTGATTCACATCGAGCGCTTTCAGATGGAATTGCAAACAGCGTGAAAGAATAGTCACAGGCAATTTCTGTGGATCTGTTGTTGCCAAAAGGAATTTCACATGTTCAGGCGGCTCTTCCAACGTCTTCAGCAGAGCGTTGAAGCTATGACGGGAAAGCATGTGAACTTCATCAATAAGGTAAACCTTGAAACGGCCTCGGGCAGGGGCATACTGAACATTGTCCAGCAATTCGCGGGTATCCTCTACTTTTGTTCGGGAAGCGGCATCGATTTCAATCAGATCGACAAATCGCCCCTGTTCAATTTCAAGACAATTCGCACACTGACCGCACGGAGTCTTTGTAATACCCGTTTCGCAATTCAGTCCTTTTGCCAACAGACGTGCGATTGTGGTTTTACCTACACCTCGAGTGCCGGAAAAAAGATAAGCGTGATGGAGGCGCTGGTGCTCAAGACCATTCGCCAGTGCAGTCAGCACATGTTGCTGACCAACAACATCAGAAAATATTTGTGGGCGCCACTTACGGGCAAGTACCTGATAGCTCATGGATACCGGAGAAATTGAACATGACTGTCTATCATGCTAGCACAGCCTCACCATGAACGGCGAGGCTGATGTACTAATAATGCAAAAATCGGAACAATCAGTGGCCAGGGAATTCAATGATCGCGTAGCTATCAACGCCCTGTTTTCTCAAACGCTCAACGCCACCTAAGTCTGGTAACCCAATGATAAAGGCAGCTTCAGACACTTTACCACCCAAACGACGGATCAGGCTTACCGTTGCTTCAATGGTGCCACCCGTTGCAAGAAGATCATCAACAACCAGAACTTTGTCTTCTTCATTGATGCTGCTTTTATGAATTTCCAATGTATCGGTGCCATATTCCAGATCGTAAGTTTCACTTAACGTCTCACGCGGGAGTTTGCCTTTTTTGCGGACAGGAACAAAACCCACCCCCAGACGCAGTGCGACAGGAGCACCAAATAAGAAACCACGAGCTTCAGTACCAACAATTTTCGTGATGCCTTTTCCCTGATAACGCTCCACCAACAGATCTATCGTAGCTTGGTAGGCGGCAGGATTATCCAGCAATGTGGTAATGTCACGAAAAAGTATTCCTGCCTTTGGATAATCAGGAATTGTTTCGATACTATCTTTAATAAATTGGAGTTGTTGTGCGTTAGCGGTCATAATCGATGCCAGCCAGTTATAAAAAACGAAAACGGTAAAATCTATTCAAACTACTGGGAAAAAGCAACTGCAAAGCAAATTACAGCCTATATTTTGTTGATTTAGGTCAAGCTTTGCATTTATCGCATTAGATGTTATTACTACCCAAAACACTAGGCCGATGTTACGTCGACTTTTACTAATAGATTATTAACAATAACGAGGTGCTGATGGGCATACAAAATTTATTAAGTGCACTTGAAAAACAAATTAGTATGCTGGAAAAAGATCTCACCTTACTGTCTGATACACCTTTTTCCATTCCTCGTTTTGATCAAACGCTATTCCATCACCACAGCAATAAACTTGGTGGCTACATGCAAGAAATCAAACAGAATATGGAACAATTAAAAACCTGCGTAAACGATAGCCGTATTGAGCAAGTTAAATTTCTTTCTGAACGTTTAGTGACACAAATCGAAGCATTAAAACGCGAAATATCAACCCAAGCACTACGAAAACAAGAAGATAAGTTTGAACGTAGATCACAAGAACAGGATCTTTATCAACGCCTGGCTGAACATCAAGATTATGAGCGCCGTTTAATCACGATGATTGATGACCGAGAATTACAGTTAAATAAGCAAAATACGCTTACCGATAAGTATAAACTACAAAAAGAAATCGCTGCTCTGGCAGGAAGATTAGCCCGCTGTCGTCAGGCCTTGATGCGTATCGAAAAGTCGATCGAAAAACAGGAAAATTCAGATTAGCCACAAAGGGAATATCCATTTATGACTCTCGAACAATCATCACCTGAAGTACAGCTCGCAGTAGATCTCATTTATTTGCTTGAATGCAACGAAATTCCTCCAGATATCGCTCTCGCTGCCTTAGAGATCGTCAAACGCGATTTTCAGGGAAAACTGGAAAAACAATCTCTACGGCCTGAAGAGTAAGCAGGATTTATACTTATTCCATTTCTTATCCCATCAGGCTCCATTTTAAAAGAATGGCTTAAACAGAAATAAATTAAGGTAGAAATGGTTTATCACCAGAAGAAAACTTTCCATCTGAATGACGGTTCCCGATGTTCAAGTGCTTGTCAACTTCTTGCAGACTCTCACCCTGCCCATTGTGTAAATAAACTTCCAACTGGTTAAACGCAATATTGATATCGTTTTCCCGACATAATTTATCAATGCTGCGATTAACTTCATCCACAGTACGGCTGCGATCACCTAATTCTCGCACATAGAGCCTTAATTCATGATCCAGAGTACTGGCACCGAAACTCATGAAGTAGACTTGCGGCCCTGGCTCGCTCATCACGCGTGAATTATCATTTGCCGCTTTTAACAAAACTTCTTTCACTTTATCCAGATCAGAGCCATATGCAACGCCAACCTTAATGATAATTCGCGTAACGGTATCAGAAAGTGTCCAGTTGATAAGACGTTCTGTCACAAATGCCCGGTTAGGAATGATCACTTCTTTGCGGTCAAAATCTGTGATCGTCGTTGCACGAATACGGATCTTACTGACTGATCCAGAGTAAGTTCCTATTGTTACCGTATCTCCAATACGGACAGGGCGTTCGAACAAAATGATCAAACCTGAGACAAAATTGGCAAAGATTTCCTGTAGTCCAAAACCTAATCCGACCGAAAGAGCAGCGGCCAACCATTGCAATTTATTCCAGGAAACGCCCAATGTTCCTAATGCAGTTATCCCCCCAACCCCAATGATCAGATAAGTGAGTGTCGTCTTAATAGCATATGAAGAACCTTGCTGTAACTGCAATCGGGATAGTACTAACACTTCCAATAATCCGGGCAAGTTTCTCATCATGACCCATGCAATCACCAACATGGCTATCGACAATGCTAAATCCTTCAGGGTCACGTATTTCAGTACGTTGCCCAACTCTGTTGTTGTGCTGTATTGCCACAGATTGACCCCTTCAAGGTAAGAAAATACTGTCACCAGATCAGACCAAATCCAATAAAATGCACCTAAAAAGATCAAAAACAGCACCATACTGGTCAAACGCAATGATTGCTGGTTAATGCGATCCAAGGCCATTGGCGGTTCTTCAATGACTTCCCCTTCAGCCCCTTCTTTTGCCAAAGATTGACGTCGGGCAACTGCACGTCGATAGGCAATGCCGCGGGCGGCAATGCCCAATCCCCGTAAACAAGCCTGATAACTGATATGCCAGAGAAACAGTAGATACAGGCTATAGAGCCAACGTTCTGCCAAACGCAAGGTTGTGTAGAAATAGCCTGATACCATCAACACCATCAAAATCAACGGCGCAAACGTTAATGCTGTCACCACTATGGTACGAACCATGTGTGCACTTTTTTCACGCCATATCTGACGGCAGAATGGAAAGACAAAAAGAAAGACAAAAAACAGACAAATCAATACAGTGCATTGACCAATAACATCATCAGACAACCGAAGGGGATGTTTAACGCCCAGTGTTATCCAGAACAAAATAGGCAACACAGCAATTGACAAGCGTGCGAGATTTTTACGGAATAACGTGCAATCAGCTTTGTTCAAAGAAAAATGTTGCTCTCCAATCCCACCTTTAGCCAGAATTTGGTAAGTACAACTGAACATAATCCAAAATAGTGCCAATTGACGGGAAAATCCCCAAATCAAATCACCTAAATCATCACCTGATTTCGAATACCAATAACCCACCGCCAGCACAATAAAAGCAAGCGGTAATGTTTTTATCAGCGTCAAAATCAGTGCCAGCGGAGTATGTAACTGGCTATCACGACGGAATTGCCCCACTTCATCAGCGATTTTCTGTAATTGCTCGTTAATACCTTTAGTTTGCCAGCGCAAAAACAAACCAACCAACAAAAGCGGAATAACAAAATGAATGGAATTCTTCAAACCTATAATCAGTCCACTCAACGTCAAATGAATATTCAGATTACTCAGCTCTCCTTGAACCAGCGCAGGCAGGGATTTCAGCCAAGCTAAATTCATCGGTTTATTGCTGTTTACCCAAAAGATTTGCTGGACAAGCGTTTGTTCCAGCGATTCGGTAACATCCAACAATTGCTGCTGATCCGTCTGTAAGTTGATGGCATGAGTAATCTGATTTCCCAACTGATTATTGAGTTGATCCAAAAGCTCACGGCGAACGTCCAGAATTTGGTTGATGGCATTATGGACTTCTTCCAGCATCTCAGGGGATTCGTTCTCTATTCTATTGTGGTTATCTTTCAATAAATCAGCGACATAAGAATTGTCTTGATAAAGCTGTTCTCGTTCCTGAGTGATTTCAAATTGTTCCAGGCGTAAATCAGCAATTTTTGTCGGTAAATCCTTCGTCAGTACATCTTGAGGTACTTTCAACTGCTCCTGGAACAAAATACGCGATAGTAACAAGCTGCCACGTAACACCTTGATCTGCTCTTTTAGATTCCTCTCAGACTGAATAACTCTATCCAGATAATTTTTGACGCGAATGTTTTTCTGCACCAATTGATTATTATCACGGGTTGCAGCAACCAGCCGTTCACTGAGTTCACGGTTGTTATCGATTTCCTCTTGAATCAGCGGATTATCCTGAATATGTGAATTTTTTCCGTCTTGCGTTTGTGCTTCTTTGGCTTTTTCTTCAGAAAGGATCAGACGCTTGCCACTCACCACATCTTGAATGAATTGGACATAACGTTCCAATTGCCCAATTTGAAATGTCGTGTAATCCCGTTGCTGCTGTAAAAGTGACTGTAGCTGCGTATTCGCCTGTAAAGATGCCCTTTGAAGATCATTCTGCTGCATCAAGAAAAATTGTTCTACCAATAACAATTCCGTCTGGGTACGGCTTGATTCCTGCTGTTCAGTCAATGCGTTATTGAGTTGATTACGAATTTGCTGCAATCTTTGCACATTGCGGAATAGTACGTTTTGCGCACGCTCTGGTTGTGTTTGCAGCCCGATTAACTGGCTATTGTAGTTAGCAAGATTTTCTTGTGCCCGCTGCAAACTATACAGAGTGTTGTTCAGTTTCGATTCAAGCTGTTTCAGGGATAATGTTCCCAACACCTGTTTATACTCATTTTCATTTTGCTCAGCGTTATTTCTCAGGCTTTCCAATTCAGTCATAACCTGACGTGATTTTTGCGGGGCTTCTTGCTGATTTTTTCTCAGTATATTGGATTCCTGCTTCACCCAATCTATCTTATCAAAGAAAGAGAGGGCTTTTTCCAAGTCAGCTATTGATACCTTTTCCTCAACCGTATGCTCTTTACGTTCTGTCAGGAGGTTAAGCTGATTTTGAATATCAGTACGGGTTGGAACATCACTACTGAAAGCCGCATTCGCCGGAGAAAAGAACGATGACAGGAGAAAAAGTAACGCCACCATCAAAACAAAGCGAAAAAATAGTCTATCCGGGAGTTTGTTGCACAAGTCCCCCTTACTGAGCAAAACACCCAAGTATCGGTTAACAGAAACCATGAACTCATCTACTCGTCAATTGCAGATAATAGAATGATAGTGCTAACTATCAGAAACACTGGCTGCATTTCTGGTTTTGCACTTCCTGAGGCGTTAATTTTAAAATGATAACACTTTCGATGCAGCCAGTGTCCACTGAGCCAATTCGCTCAACGTACCAATTTATACACTATCAACCAATACCAGTTCACTAATCCCTCTGGCATCCGTACAAGTTTTGCACAATTTAACTTCGACATTCTGTGCTGTCAAAATTTCCAGCATCTGCTTTAAATTATAGCCTTCTTTGGGGGCCTGACCGGCCAAACCAGCAACTACGGCATCAGGCATCAGGAACAATTTCACAAGGTGTATTTTTCTCACTGCATCGCAGATGGTGGCTATATTTAAGTGTATCAATGAAACTATCCACCAAATGTGCAGATTGTTCTTGAATATTAAAACTGTCTGGTGAGAATAACCAATTTTCCAGTAACCCCGCCATAAATGCCCTCAACATGATGGCAGAACGCCTGAGATCAAGATCATAGGGCAACTCTCCTGATTGAATGCAATCCGACAATATTCTTTCAATCTTCTGGTAATCAGAAATACATGTCTCCCTAAGCTCCTCTGCTAATAAAGACATTTCTCCAATGAACTCACATTTGTGGAAAAAAATTTCCATTAACTGGCGGCTTTGGAAATCATCAATCATCATTCTTAACATAGAAATCAATAAAGATCTCAACGCAAGGAGTGGATTATTAGGGTATTTTGTTTGATACTCTTTCTCTAACTCGTCTATTTTATGCGCTGGCATTTTGCAAACAATAGAAAGTAGATCCATTTTATTTTTAAAGTGCCAGTAAATTGCGCCGCGCGTTACGCCGGCTGCAATTGCGATATCAGATAATGAGGTACCAGAAACACCACGCTCAGAAAAGGTCTTTATCGCGGATTCAATGATTTGCTGACGAGTTTGTTGTGCTTGTTGTTTAGTTTTTCGTGCCATTTTCGCGCCATAAACTTTGTTTTTGACTTAAGCTGATTTACATACATTCATGTATGTTTGTACTATAGCATCCTTAATCAATAAAGTAATAATTTCACTTATTAGATTAGAGAATCGACATTGAAAAATTGAGGTTTACTTATGCGAAAAAACAGGGGAGTTTTGCCTCTGGCCACATTACTGGTACTTTCAGGCAGTTTCATTCTTTCAGGATGTAATGACAATCAAAATACACAGCAAGGGACTACCGGCCAGCATGTTCCTGAAGTGGGTATCGTAACGCTGAAAGCAGAACCTCTTACAGTTATCACGGAGTTGCCAGGCCGTACTACAGCCTATCGTGTTGCAGAGGTTCGGCCTCAAGTCAGCGGCATCATTCTGAAACGTAACTATAAGGAAGGAAGTGATGTTACTGCTGGAGAGTCGTTATACCAAATAGATCCAGCAACCTATCAGGCAGAATACAATAAAGCCAAAGCAAGTCTGGCCAGAGCACAAGCCAATGCGAACGTATCTCACTTAACCGTTGAACGTTATAAGTCTTTGTTAGGGACACAATATGTGAGTAAACAGGAATTTGATAAAGCAACTTCTGAGTACGAACAGGCAAACGCAGATGTTCAGTCCTCTCAAGCGGCGCTGGAAAATGCCAGAATCAATTTGGCATATACCAGAGTTACTTCCCCTATCTCTGGTCGCGCGGGTAAATCCACCGTCACAGAAGGGGCATTGGTTTCAGCAGGGCAGCCAACCGCTTTGACAACCGTTCAGCAATTGGATCCTATCTACGTTGATATCACCCAATCAAGTGATGATTATCTACGGCTTAAAAATGAAGTTGCAAGAGGAACTGTTCAGAAAGAGCGTCAGAAAAACAAAATTCGTCTAATTACTGACTCAGGCCAAGAGTACAGCCAAGAAGGCTACCTTGAGTTTTCAGATGTTACGGTTGATGAAACAACAGGCTCTATTACTATGCGTGCTGTTTTCCCAAACCCAAATGAAGAATTACTCCCGGGTATGTTTGTCCGTACCAAATTAGAAGAAGGTGTGCGCCAAAATGCGATTTTGGTTCCTCAGCAAGCAATTACCAGAACACCTCGCGGCCAGGCAACCACATTGGTTGTTGATAAAGATAACAAAGTAGAATTGCGCAATATCAATGCTGCTCAGGCACTCGGTAACAAGTGGTTGGTAAAAGAAGGTTTGAAAGCTGGGGATAGAGTAATCGTTACAGGGTTACAAAAAATAATGCCAGGAATAACGGTTAAGCCAACAGAAACTGATCTGAACGCCAAACCTACAGCTGATCAAGCTGAGCCTGCAAAAAAGCCTCAATAAGGAGTAGGTGATTCATGCCTAAGTTTTTTATCGAGCGGCCAATCTTTGCATGGGTAATTGCGATTATCACCATGTTATCTGGCCTGCTGGCAATCATGAAATTACCCGTGGAGCAATATCCCGCAATTGCACCACCTGCGATTTCTATTTCAACGGCTTACCCCGGAGCTGACGCGACAACAGTGCAGAATACTGTAACACAGGTTATTGAACAGAACATGAATGGTATCGATAACCTGGTGTATATGTCCTCCAGCAGCGATTCAGCTGGTCAGATGAATATCACGCTGACCTTTGAAGCGAACACGGATCCAGATGTCGCACAAGTACAAGTTCAGAATAAATTGCAATTGGCAATGCCCTTGTTACCTCAAGAAGTTCAGCAACAAGGGATCAGTGTTGATAAAACCACCAGTTCGTTTTTGATGGTGGCAGGTTTCATCTCTGAAGATGGTTCCATGACTCAAGATGATATTGCAGACTATGTTGGTGCCAATATCAAAGACTCCTTGAGCCGTGTTACTGGTGTAGGCGAAACAGCACTGTTTGGTACACAGTATGCCATGCGCATCTGGCTCAACCCTGACAAATTGCTCAACTATAAAATGACCATCAGTGATGTCATTAGTGCGATTAAGGCTCAGAATAATCAGGTTGCAGCCGGGCAATTAGGCGGAACCCCTGCTGTTCCAGGTCAACGCTTAAATGCCTCAATCATCGCACAAACTCGTCTGAATTCGGCGGAAGAGTTCGGCAATATTTTGCTGCGTGTGAATCCCGATGGCTCACAAATTAGCTTAAGTGATGTCGCCACCGTTGAGTTAGGTGCTGAAAGTTACAGTATGATTGGTCGGTTCAATGGCAAACCTTCAGCAGGGATCGGTATTAAACTTGCGACAGGGGCTAACGCATTAAATACCTCAAAAGCTGTCAAGGAAACACTGGCTGAGATGTCGCCTTTCTTCCCACATGGGTTGACGGTTGTATATCCCTATGACACCACTCCATTCGTTAAAATTTCTATTTTCGAAGTGGTAAAAACATTGGCAGAAGCCATTTTGCTAGTGTTTGTCGTCATGTATCTGTTCCTGCAAAACTTCCGCGCAACCTTGATTCCAACCATCGCGGTTCCGGTTGTATTGCTTGGCACATTTGCCATTCTTGCTGCATTTGGCTATTCCATCAATACATTGACCATGTTTGCCATGGTGCTTGCTATCGGCTTGCTCGTGGATGATGCCATTGTTGTGGTGGAAAACGTCGAACGTGTGATGCAGGAAGAAGGTCTATCACCGAAAGAAGCCACCAAAAAATCGATGGGGCAAATTCAAGGGGCACTTGTCGGTATCGCACTGGTATTGTCCGCGGTATTTGTACCAATGGCATTCTTCGGAGGAGCGACAGGAGCAATTTACCGTCAGTTCTCAATCACCATTGTTTCAGCAATGGTACTGTCTGTGCTGGTAGCCTTAATTCTGACTCCTGCACTATGTGCTACCATGCTCAAACCTGTTGCTAAAGGCAGCCATGGCTCTCAGAAAGGTTTCTTTGGCTGGTTTAACCGCATGTTTGAAAAGTGCACCCACCATTATACCGATAGTGTTGGTCGGATGTTGCGTGCTACCGGGCGTTACCTGGTGATCTATGTCATATTGATCGGCGGTATGGCCTGGATGTTTGACCGCATGCCATCTTCCTTCCTGCCAGAAGAAGATCAAGGCGTCTTATTGGCAATGGTTCAATTACCACCAGGCGCCACTCAGGAACAAACGCAGAAAGTATTGGATCAAATTAATGACTATTTCTATACCAAAGAAAAAGATGTTGTTAAATCTGCGTTTACAGTTAACGGCTTTGGGTTCGGTGGTCAGGGGCAAAATACTGGTCTGGCATTTGTCACCTTAAAAGATTGGGAACTGCGTAAAGACGAAAAAGATAAGGTTCCAGCCATTGTGGCGCGGGCAAACGCGGATTTTGCTCAAATCAAGGAAGCTATCGTCTTTGCATTTAATATTCCTTCAATTGTAGAGTTGGGCTCTGCCAGTGGTTTTGATTTCCAATTGATTGACAAAGGAAACCTGGGGCATGAGGCACTGACAGCAGCACGTAATCAATTACTTGGTATGGTTGCACAACATCCAGATATGCTCGCGAATGTTCGTCCTAATGGACAGAATGACACACAGCAATACCGTATCCATATCGATAAGGAAAAAGCGGAAGCATTGGCTGTATCTACCACAAATATCAACACAACATTAAGTACGATGTTCGGTGGTACTTATATCAATGACTTTATCGACCGTGGCCGTGTCAAAAAAGTCTATATCCAGGCTGACGCACCTTACCGCATGCTGCCGAGTGATATCAGCAATCTATATGTCCGTAACTATCTTAGCCAAATGGTGCCGTTTTCTGCATTCATAGACACATCGAAAGAACCTTGGGTTTATGGTTCTCCACGTCTGGAACGCTATAACGGTCTCCCTTCCATGGAAATCGTGGGTGAAGCAGCTTCAGGTAAAAGTACCGGTGACGCAATGGCCCTTATGGAGCAACTAGCATCACAATTACCACCTGGCATTGGCTATGATTGGACTGGAATGTCTTATCAGGAACGCTTGTCTGGTAATCAGGCCCCGGCTCTATATGCGCTGTCATTAATTGTTGTCTTCCTTTGTCTGGCGGCTCTTTATGAAAGCTGGTCTGTGCCATTCTCAGTAATGCTGGTCGTTCCTCTCGGGGTTATTGGTGCATTGTTAGCAACATCAATACGTGATCTGGGCAATGACGTTTACTTTAAGGTTGGCCTGTTGACGACTATCGGATTATCCGCGAAGAACGCCATCCTTATCGTAGAATTCGCTAAGGATCTGATAGAGAAGGAAGGAAAGGGATTAATTGAAGCAACTTTAGATGCTGTCAGAATGCGTCTGCGCCCAATCCTAATGACATCCTTGGCCTTTATGCTTGGGGTTATGCCGCTGGTATTGAGTAATGGCGCAGGGTCAGGAGCACAAAACGCCGTAGGAACCGGGGTACTGGGTGGCATGATTGCAGCTACATCGCTGGCGATCTATTTCGTTCCAGTATTTTTCGTTGTCATTAAGCGTCGATTTACAAAGAAAAGTGAGGAGATTGAACAGATCTCAACTCATCACTAAATTCAACTATGTTAAAAGGCCACTTATGTCTGTCTCTTCTACACAAATCCCTCGATTTAATCGAGGGATTTTTTTGAACCTTTTTCTACCT
>NZ_LFCV01000090.1 GCF_001037465.1 Xenorhabdus khoisanae | reverse complement strand
GTATCGGACCATATCTTTCTGGAGGAGATGGAACTATTTATTTTGATTATTATTTTAATATTGGCGGTGAAAAACATTACGGGAAAGTTTGGGGAAGTTCAATTAACACCTTGCCAGAATAATATAGAAATACATAATATGTATTTCTATATCTTATTGATTTTTAGATTAATCATCACATTAAAAAGGTCTATTAAATGAATAATATAAACTTAGAATCATTAAAATTAGATATGGATTTTCCATTTTTGACTATTTCTAATTCATCTACTGATAGTGTGAATAGAAAAAAAATTACGGTTACTGCACGTGTAGTAGACATTTATGGTAATCCTTTACGTAATATTTCCATATTTGTATCTGATTCTGCTTCAAATAATTTTGAAAGAGTAAAGATTTATGGCCCAGATCAAAATCAAGAAATTCACCCTACTCTCCAAGGTGGCATAGAAGGGTTTTCTATAAAAACCGATGAGCATGGTAATGTCTTATTTTTTATTCATCCAAATAAAGCTCTTCCTGTTGTTCTCAATTTATATTCCAATATAATCGGTTCAACAAAAAAAATGCCTGCTAAACATACAATATTTATTGTAAATAATTCTTTGGATAATATGGAAACTAAATTTGACATGCCGGAGATAATTAATTTTTTTGGTGAATATTTAGAATCAGACGGGCCTAGTGAATTTGATGTTGAAATTCCACCCTATGGATCAATGTTTAGAGATTATATATTATTTTTTGTAAATGGAGAATATACAAAATATTTTACTCGAGTAGATCACAAAGATAATACAAGTACCTTTACTAAATTACCCTATGACATTTTCAAGAAAAATGTATATTCAAATTTCTTTTATGTGATTGTCAGGGATTCTGGCGATGCTCTAGAAGCAAAATCTGTTTCATTACCTTTAACTTATCAAGGCGGCGTAATATATAAACCAGATCCAAAAGTAGAAAGAAATTATGCTACATGCATCGTATACACTAGTCTTGGCGTTGATGGAGGTGCCATACTGCCAAACGGCAGTGAGATTAATTATACTGCAATAAGGCAATATCCTAATGCACCAAAGGCAGGGTTGTATATTGAAATATTAGGTACTAAAGACCCCGGAAAAGAAAAAGATAAAGTGCCACTAAATATCCCTGTCACTGTAAATATGTATCTTAATTCAACAAATAAAAGTTATATTAAAAGTTATCATGGAAAAATAAAAGAACAACCTTTAGAAACTAATAATAAAGTGGCTGCTGTTATTCATGTTCCACTTGATGATATTATTAATGTTAAATCATATCAAGATGGAGGATTAGGTAATATTTATTTTGACTATAAGTTTTATGATGGTAATGATCAGTATGGAGAAATCTGGTCAGCAAGCATTGAGACTGATATTGACGATGACTGATGATAACTTTGAATGATTGATTTATACGATTACGAAGTTTATCAACGCGATCAGCATAACCAAAGAAAATGAAAAACATATTCTCCTTGCATCGTTTATACAAGACGGGGAATTAAATATAATGCTGTTCGACTAAGGCATTTTTCACAACTCTGTATCTTTGACATAATCCAGAGAATTTTGCATTTTCTGGATTATTTTATATCCTAATAATATGTTGGATTTATTATTGATACACTGGACTTTGATATCGACGCCTTCAGACGTGAAATAGATCATTTGAATTTAAAATGGCTTTATTTCCACATCTACAGCGAGCATTTGCCAGTGGTGTCTCCCTGCACAACAAGCTGCTTGGTTAGTTCTGGTGATGGGATTGTTGAGAAATATGTCCATCAACTCAGTTTATAATTCTACAACTCAAATTGAAGAAGATGAGAGAAAATATAAAGATGTTTATCTTACCAAAAAAGATAAGGCACTGAACGCTCGTAGCTTCAGTGCCTTATATATCAGAAAAATATCTTGCCCGTTATAAAATACTTTAACCGAACAGCATTACCTGCTGGGGAGATGATTTTTACATTCATCAAGTAGTTTTTGTTAGCTTGCCACCTTTCTGAACAATCGTAGCGGTATAGGTACAATGATTTTGATTATCTCCCATCATGTGGATGAGGTTGTTTTATCTTCCATTGTATCTGGGGAATTGGCTGCTTCTTTACAGGGCCGTTGCGATACTTAATAACAGCCTTGTTGGTGAGGGGCCCTCACCTGCCGCTGGAGCCCCGTCAAAAGCGACCTTAATATCTCTGTCATTGAGGATCATCAGGATCAATAAAGCTAACTTCGCGCAGTGCATAAACAGGTATATGCTCTCCAATGGCGAGTGAAACCCACACATCTGTTACAGAAACCGTGCTCGTCAAGGTAGCTTTCAATTTTCCTTCGTCATCCGTTCGGACATCGCCATTTTGTGCGTGCAACTTGACTCCTTCAAAAACACCTTCGCTATCGCTAGACCATTTCACATTAGGAATTATCGTGTTTGGCAAAGGATTTTTATTGCTATCCAGAACAACCGCAGTGTATTTGTAGTGTGCTTTAGGATCTTTCGGATTCTGTGTTCCATGAGGTGGATCAACTTTAACTATTTCCACATGATAATTTGCAGGCTTGTCATTAAAACTGACCTGTCCCACCAATTGCTGAGGTTGCCCATCCATTTGCAGGTAAACTTTGACATCTTTTTGTATCTTAGAACTGGCTAAGACAAGTTTGTGTTTGAACTGTCCATTTTCATCAACTTCAATAGAAGTTGGGTTCCCCCAATCAATAAATTGCAGTCCCGAATTTGAACCTATTGGAGGATCTGTTATCCACTTAACATCATTAATTGTGACGTTTTTTATTGGAGCACCATTTTCCGTATCAAAGGTAATGACCGGATTAAAAGTATATCCGTCTTCTTTATTACCCGTATCTGGTAATGGCCCTGTTGGTGTGAAGTTGGCTTCTTCCCGCTTTTTCACCATAAAGGGCCTGACGACCACATTCATCTGAACCGGCGCTAATTTTCGGTTATTTTCCAATTCAGCAATGGCAGAAATTTGATAGTTGTTGTTTTGATTAGAGGAATACCTAGGGAGTGTGATCTGAATAGATTCCCCAGCCTTAGTTGGAATCAATCCACCATTTTCTTTAAATCCTTCACTTACATCCCAATGAATATGTTTGACTGCGGGATTAGAAGATAACGTTGCCGTAATATTTTTATATTCCTGGCTATACCCGATGAGTTTTTCAGGTAAAGACAGTTGTGAGTCTGATATTTTCTGTTGATCAAGAACAATATTATTATTTCTTTCTACCAGATCATAACGGCTTCCTGCCAATGTGCGCATTGAAGCCACATTTTCTGGTGATAATTGCACATCAAGAGGAACGCCCAGTTTATAGTTCAAATTCGCCAAAAATTGCGTTTCTGTATGACCACTTTCTCCCTGTTTATAATCCACTCCCATTGTCACAAGTGGGATCGGGGTATAATTTAAGCCAACTTTCGCAAGAACAGGGTTTTTCTGTTTGGTATCACGGTTGAATAAGGTCACGTTATCACCAAAATATTGTTCATAAGACAGTTTAGCCCCCAGATTAGGGTAGGTGGGAAGGAAAAACTCTCCGTTAATATCATAACCATTAGCAGGGCGTTCATGGTGATCTTTGAAATCCCGCGATTTCTGCCAGTCGCTCAGGCGATAGTAAGTATTAGCAGAGAGTTTAATGTAATCACTCCAAATTTCTCCTCCCAACCCCAAACGCTGGTTTTTTCCGGTAACGTCATGATCGTAAAAAGTGTTTAGTCCATACATCCAGTTCTGATAAAAATAACGTCCCCCGAACCCTGCATTAATTGTATTGCGGCTATCTTTGTGACGATAACCTAACTGAGAGAAAAACAACCAGTCTGTTTTGTTGTCATAAAGCGGTATTAATAGATCGAATGAGTTATTTTCCAGACTTCCTTTTTTGTCCAATCCAAAGTTAATTCTGGCAGTACCAAACTGTGATAACCATTTTTGAGCTTCGGAAGATACAGTGTTGTTAAATTTACCCAAGGCATAGGATTTCGCCTGTTCCGCTAATGTTGAAGGAGACGATGATAGAATGTTACCGGTAGCTTGGATATTTTGGGTAATCACATTAGGTGCATTACCTTCTGAGGTATCAAGTTTTTTTTGTGAATCGTTTTCTTCATTGGTCGTTGAGTTTAAAAATTTTTTACCTGATTCCTTAACCAGAAGCCCTGCACTCTCTTTCTGATTATTTGTTTTCCCTGTTATTACATTACCCTCTGCAAAGGCATTCGTTATTGTGGAAGGTATCAGTAATGTATAAAGAAGAACAAAAAAACCAATGATTTTACTAATATATGATAACATATATAAGTACCTCAAAAAGTTATAAAAATGTAATTTAGTGTTGCTAATAGACCCATTTTTATCCCAATATATCTCATGGTTGCCTAATGAAAAATGAGACTATCCTCCTGATTACCTAGATTAGGAAATATTTCCATCTCTATCATGAAATATAGTTATCAACTGATAACTAATTTTTATTCGGTGATTTTATCTTCTGCTTCGAAACTAGCAGGGAAGGCTATGGATATGCGGACTCTGATATCTTGTCCTTGAAATAATGATTTATCCAAAACCTGATTATTGGATTGAGGTAAAACAGGAGCTGCAAGTCTAATATTTTCATTCATGATAACTTAATCCGTATCTTATTAATAATTTTTTAATAAAATGATGCTTCTGGAGTAAGCTATCTTAATGTAAATAAGAAAATATCGAACGACCAATGAAAGTAAGCTATCACTATTATTCACTTTAATTTTATGTTAATCTTACATTAAGAACCGTAGCCTCTATATGGTTTTCTTTATTTTTCACTCTATAATTCGATTGATTTTATTTAATTGTCACAGAATGCAGATGAAATTATTGTTATTTGTTTTTATTGTCACCTTCGTTTGGGATTCAGGTGATAACCTGAAAGAATAATCATTAAGTTCTCTCTCATTATTTATCGTGATAAGTAAAAATCAAACAGCACGAAGACAAAATAATACAAATATATGATACTAATATCATGAGTAACTAATGAGAGCAGAACACGTTAACCAGGCTGTCAGGCAGGTTTATCCATCAGATTCATCTTCTTTACAGGCAAGTCCCCAAAGTGATACATCTCACATTTATTTCACTCTGTAGCTATAACGTGTAAAATAGCAGCATATTGTGTTAGATGAATGCTGCGGCGTACTGCCACGCTGCATCCATGTAATATTCCTTGTAAATAGTAAAAACGGTAAAAATACTTGTCAATTAATAACTTAAGAAATATCGCCATCATCGCTCACGTCGACCATGGTAAAACCACGCTGGTTGATAAACTTCTGCAACAGTCCGGTACTTTCGGTGAGCGTGCTGCAACTACTGAGCGCGTGATGGATTCCAACGATCTGGAAAAAGAACGTGGTATCACTATCCTTGCAAAAAACACTGCTATTAAATGGAATGATTATCGCATCAATATCGTAGATACCCCAGGCCACGCCGACTTTGGTGGTGAGGTTGAGCGTGTAATGTCAATGGTAGACAGTGTTCTGCTGCTGGTTGATGCGATGGATGGCCCAATGCCACAGACTCGCTTCGTAACCCAGAAAGCCTTTGCTCATGGTCTGAAGCCTATCGTGGTTATCAATAAAGTTGACCGTCCTGGCGCACGTCCTGATTGGGTTGTGGATCAAGTATTCGACCTGTTCGTGAACCTCGGTGCAACAGATGAACAACTGGATTTCCCAATCATTTATGCTTCTGCGTTGATGGGTGTTGCGGGTAACGAGCATACTGATATGGCTGAAGATATGACTCCGCTGTATCAAGCAATCGTTGAGCACGTAGAACCACCTAAGGTTGATCTTGATGGCCCATTCCAGATGCAAATTTCTCAGCTGGATTACAACAATTATGTCGGTGTTATCGGTATTGGTCGTATCAAACGCGGTACGGTAAAACCAAACCAAAACATCACCCTCATCGACAGCGAAGGTAAAACTCGTAACGGTAAAGTCGGTAAAGTTTTCAGCCATCTGGGACTGGACCGCATTGAGTCTGATAAAGCGGAAGCGGGTGATATCATCGCGATTACTGGTCTGGGTGATCTGAACATCTCCGATACCCTGTGTGAAGTCAATGTGGTTGAAGCATTGCCAGCACTGGCGGTTGATGAGCCTACCGTAAGCATGTATTTCTGTGTGAACACTTCACCGTTCTGTGGTCGCGAAGGTAAGTACGTAACTTCACGTCAGATCCTTGATCGTCTGAGAAAAGAGCTGGTTCATAACGTTGCACTGCGTGTTGAAGAAACTGAAGATCCAGATGCATTCCGTGTATCAGGCCGTGGTGAATTGCACCTGTCTGTTCTGATTGAGAATATGCGTCGTGAAGGTTTTGAACTGGGAGTTTCTCGTCCAAAAGTTATTTTCCGTGAAATTGATGGCCGTAAGCAGGAACCTTTTGAGCAGGTAACTCTGGACATCGAAGAACAGCATCAGGGTGACGTGATGCAGGCACTGGGTGAGCGTAAAGGCGAAATGCGTGACATGTTGCCAGATGGCAAAGGCCGTGTTCGTCTGGATTATGTGATCCCAAGCCGTGGTCTGATTGGCTTCCGTACTGAATTCATGACCATGACTTCCGGTACAGGTCTGCTGTACGCAACATTCAGCCACTACGACGACATCCGCCCGGGTGAGATTGGCCGCCGCCAGAATGGTGTACTGATTGCCAATGGACAGGGTAAAGCAGTTGCGTATGCGCTGTATAGCCTGCAAGAGCGCGGTAAATTGTTCCTCGGCCACGGTACAGAAGTTTATGAAGGCCAAATCATCGGTATTCACTCGCGCTCTAATGACCTGACCGTTAACTGTCTGACCGGTAAAAAGCTGACTAACATGCGTGCTTCTGGTACGGATGAAGCGACAACCCTGACTCCGCACATCAAGAAAACGTTGGAGCAGGCGTTGGAGTTTATCGATGACGACGAACTGGTTGAAGTCACTCCGCAGTCAATTCGTCTGCGTAAGCGTCATTTGACTGAAAACGATCGCCGTCGCGCAAGTCGTAGCAAAGAAGTTTAATTTCTTGGCGACACATTGCGTGTGACTGATTGAATGCGAATAGCTTAGGGTGCTTCGGCACCCTGAGTTCTTTATAATATCCCACAGCATCATCTCTGCTATCCATTTCTGATAAATCCGTCTGTACAGCGAGTCAGGGCTTCGATAGCGACTCATTAAATTCAACAACCCTTCAGCAAAAAGTAATTTGCTTATTTTTTGTCTGCTCACCTTTTTTCTTAACAAAATTATGATAAAAGTACCAAACAATAAGAATCAGTCAGGAGGGGTTATGCTGTATATTTTCGATATGGGTAATGTGATTATTGATATTGATTTTAAAAGAGTTCTGGCTGTCTGGAGTAATTTGAGCGGAACGCCACTGGCAACACTGACACCGAAATTTTCATTAGGTGAACTCTTTGAAAAACATGAGAGTGGGCAAATCAGTGACAGGCAATTTGCAGAAATGATGTGCGATGAAATGGAAGTTTCGCTCAGTTTTGAACAGTTTGAGGAAGGCTGGAATGCGGTTTTTATTAGTGTCAGGCAAGAAGTCATTGAATTAATGAATAAATTGCGTGCTCAAGAGCATCGTGTGGTTGTACTGTCAAATACAAATCGTCTGCATTTTAATTACTGGCCTGTGCAGTACCCAGAGATTGCAGCATCAACGGATTTCCTTTATTTATCTCAAGATTTAGGTATGCGTAAACCGAATCCTGATATTTTTAAATATGTGCTGGAAACTGAGGATGTGACGGCAGAGCAAGCGGTATTCTTTGATGATGTTTTTGAAAACGTTGAAGCTGCGAGAAAATCAGGTATCAATGCAATTCATGTGACTGACAGGAATATAGTTCCTGATTATTTTAAAAGGCATGATTTCTCACTTCCCATAGACACTTAATATCTTTCGCTGATTGCGGGAGATGTTTTCCTCCACCTCCTTGCCCAATAAGGGCAAGGATAACAGGCAAGAAAAATGATCGGACTAATTCAGCGTGTAACACAGGCAAAGGTTGTTGTTGAAGGTGAAACTATTGGGGAAATTGGACCGGGATTACTGGTGTTACTGGGCGTTGAAAAAGACGATAACCCGCAAAAAGCCCAGCGATTATGCGAAAAAATAATGGGATATCGGGTATTCAGTGATGAGCAGGGAAAAATGAATCTGAATGTTCAGCAAGTTCAAGGCAGCTTGCTGGTTGTGTCCCAATTTACATTGGCTGCGGATACCCAGAAAGGCTTAAGGCCAGGTTTTTCTGGTGGTGCTGAACCTAAAAAAGCAGATGAACTTTATCGCTATTTTGTTGAACAGTGCCGTATAACTGGTGTAAAAACAGAAATGGGGGAATTTGCTGCAGACATGAAAGTCAGTTTGACAAATGACGGGCCGGTAACTTTCTGGTTGCAAGTGTGAAGTGGGTGGAATATTTCAATGGATTGATTTTTACAACAATACAATAAATTACGCTAATAACCCACGGTGTGCTGCATACGTTTCCCTGATTATACATGACAACACACAAGATAAGGGGCTGTTTCTATGTACCACCTGAGAGTACCTCAAACAGAACAAGAGTTGGAAACCTACTACCAATTTCGTTGGGAGATGCTGCGTAAGCCGCTCCATCAGCCTATTGGTTCAGAGAAAGATGGTTACGATTCTATGGCTCATCATCAAATGGTGGTGGATGAACAGGGTAGTCCGCTTGCTGTTGGGCGCTTATATATCAATGCGGATAATGAAGGGGCTATCCGTTTTCTGGCTGTACATCCCCATGTTCAGCGGAAAGGACTGGGTACACTGATTGCGATGGCTTTGGAATCTGTAGCCAGACAGGAAGGGGTGAAACGGGTTGTTTGTAGCGCACGGGAAGATGCCGTTGATTTCTTCGATAAATTGGGTTTTCAAAACCGGGGCCTGATCAATGGTGCCAAGGCAGCACCGATTAACCATTTTCTCATGATCAAACCTATCGTGAGCCTTGATGATATCTTGCATCGCCCTGACTGGTGCGCAGAATTGCAACAAGCATGGCATAAGCATATTCCCCTGAGTGAAAAGATGGGGCTTCGTATCACTCAATATACAGGGCAGCGTTTTATCACAACGATGCCTGAAGCCGGAAACCAAAACCCGCACCACACTATTTTCGCCGGCAGTTTGTTTTCACAGGCCACGTTAACGGCATGGGGGTTGATTTGGTTGTTGTTACAGGAGCGTCAACTGGGTGGAGACATCATTTTAGTGGATGCTAATATGCGCTACCGACAGCCGATTACCGGGCGCCCCAGTGCAAGTGCGGATTTTAATAACATGAGTGGTGATCTGGCCCGCCTTGCCCGGGGCAATAAAGCGCGTGTAACACTGGAAGTGCAGGTTAGCGGTGAACACGGTGTTGGTAGCGTATTCACCGGCACTTATATTGTTATGCCACCCGAACGTTTTGCTACAGCTTGATTTTAGCGCAGACTTGACTCTCCATTGCAGGGTGATTGTCTGCTGTAGCGTGTTCAGCATCCGGGCTTTCTACAGGGGAATGTGCTGTCGGGGTACAGCGATTCGTTGAAATCAAACCTTGCTCAATAGACTGTGTCTCTTTGCCTGATGATTTATTTTCGGCATTCAATGTGCCATGGATTGTTCCTTTAATATCATCAGCAGAGAGGTCACCAGTAATCGCCAGTGAGAAATTTCCTTCTCCTTGAATATTGAGCGGTATCCAACCCCATTGTGGCAGGATATTCAGATCCGCATTCATTCCTGTGAAATTGAGATTAAAAGGGATTTGGGAAGGTTGTTGTTCAACGGTTCCGGTTATTTTTAGCAGCCCATCACCTGTGAAGGCATCTAATTTATCAATAGTTACCTTGCCATCTGTAGCGTGCAGTTGCAGATAAGGGCGTGCAAGCTCAATTTTGTTGAATGTTCCTCCAGTGGCTTGCAGATAGGCCTTACCACTCCACAATCCCCAGTTGCCATTTTTCAAAATATCCATCTTATCAATATGGCCTGAAAGGGTGGTTAATTGGAACGGAAAACCGGGATTGCCATCAATCAGCAGAGTATTATTGATGGTAATGTCATTTAATTGCAGTCCTGAAATCCATTCTGGTGCGGTTTTTTTGAAATTGTTGAGCCATCCCTCTGGCAGGATATAAAGTAACCCGGTTACAGAGCTATCCTTGATAGTCAGTTGGCGGTTTTTGCGATCCCATTGGGACTGGATATTAAATAATCCCTTTTGATAATGGGTTGTCAGGTGAGCAATGGTAAAAATATCATCAGAAAAGCGGAGCTTCCCGAGCGTGTCGCTGAACTGTGCATTATTGAATGCCATGTTCATCGCATTAAAATCAATCAATCCATCTTCAGCATCCCAACTGCCATTAACCAGCCCCAAATTTTTGATGGTGCCATCTAAATAATCGGCTGACCAGTTTGAGCCTTGCATCTTGGCATTGGTGATATTGAGGTCTTTAACGTAAATAGCGGGAAGATGGCTGATTTTTTCCTTCAATGTGCTCAGTGCCATCGGCGATTGCCAGCGAATATCGCTGATGAGGATATTGTTCAATTTCCAACTGCCGTCCGGCAACCGCTGACCATCACCAGAAATGGCGCCCTGTAGAAATGTTGCGCCAAACGCATCGACAGTCAGGGTCTTATCCTGATAACTGCCTTGCATAATGACATTTTCAACAGGAATATCATTTAAGCGGATTTCAGAGGCGCTGAATTGATATTTCCCGTTACCAAACGGGTTTTCCACAGTAGGAACCCAAGGCGTAATGCCACCGGTAATATTTTTTCCTTGAATGTCAGTATTCGGATTGTTTAACTGAACATTCATCTGGTTCAGTTGCAAAATATCAGCTTGTAAGGAGAAAGGAAGAGGAAATTGGTTTCCTGATGGTTTTTCTGGTGGTCTTCCTGATAATAGTATCAGGGTTCCTTGTTGCAGTGTCAGACGATGAAGACTCTGGGGTGTCAGCAGATCCTGCCATTTAAAATCAAGGTTGATGGTTTTGGCACTGAGTGAAAAGGGGCTTTGCTTATCCCTGATATCCGCATGGCTTAACGTCAGGGTGGCAGGTTGCAGCCAACTATGGCTGATGCCCGCAATGCTGATTTGATAATGTCCTTGCTTACTGAGCCATTGACTTAACTGTTTAGCTCCCCAGTGGGTTTGAATAACAACATAGATAACTATCATTGCTAAAATCAGCAACAATATAAGTGTGACAAAAAATTTCCCTAACCACTTCATGAATGCACCTCAGCATGGCCTCCTAATCGAAATCCTTTTATGCCGTAAAATGGATAGGCACTCAATAGCTGACACTGATAAAAATATGATTTGGTGTACTTTTGGGTAAGTGAGTAAAGATATTGCGAATAACTACGCAAAATGAGTGCAAAAAAACTCCCGCTATTACAGCGGGAGGGACACAACAAGCATCCAAACCTACCGGTTATTTTTCTTGAGGAAAAATCAGGTTCAGCAAAATGGCGGTCAGGCCACCTGCCGCAATACCCGAAGAGAGCAAGTTCTTCACCCAATCGGGGGCAAACTGCAAAATCAACGGTTGTTGAGAGACGCCTAAACCTACAGCCAGTGACAATGCGATGATCATAATCGCCCGGCGATTCAGTGGCTCACGGGAAACGATTCTGACACCAGAGGCTGCGATGGTGCCAAACATAACAATCGTCGCTCCTCCCAAGACAGGTTCGGGGATATGTTGCACAAAACCTGCCACCGAAGGGAACAATCCCAGCAGAATCAACATGGACGCAATAATGTAACCGACATGGCGGCTGGCAACACCAGTGAGCTGGATCACGCCATTATTCTGACCAAAGCAGGAATTTGGAAACGTGTTGAAGACCGCAGAAACCATTGAGTTGAGGCCATTCGCCAACACGCCTCCCTTGATGCGTTTCATGTATAGCGGGCCACTGACGGGTTGCTCTGAGACATCCGACGTTGCCGTGATATCGCCAATGGTTTCCAGTGACGTCACCATAAAAATCAGAATAAGTGGGATCAGCAGATTCCAGTCAAAAGACAGACCATAGTAGAGTGGTGAAGGAACTGTCACGATTGATGTATCTGCCGTTGATTTCGAAAGAGGTAGCATATCCATGTACCAGGCCGCCAGATAGCCTATGGTCATGGCAATAACCAGAGACGCGACGCGTAGGTAAGGGTTACGCTGGCGATTCAGCAGTACGATAACGGCAAGGACAATACCTGCTAACAGCAGATTCCCGGCGGCTCCAAATGTGCCGTTTTGAATGGCAGAGTAACCGCCGCCAATTGAGGTCAATCCGACTTGGATCAGAGACAAGCCGATAATCATTACCACAATACCGGATACCAGCGGTGTAATGATCCTTCTTGCCAGATGGAGTACACGGGATAGCAGAACTTCGGTCATTGAAGCAACCATCAATGTACCGAACAGGGTTGCCATCATCGTTGGGATATCCGCCCCTCCGTTTTTCAGCGCCATGCCGCCCATGATAAGTGGGGCAACAAAGTTAAAACTGGTTCCCTGAATTGAAAGCAAACCAGAACCAATTGGTCCCCAAGAGCGAATTTGAATAAGTGATGCTAAACCTGAGGCAAACAGGGACATACTGATGATGCGCTGCGTATCCTGTTCAGGAAGCCCAAGTGCCTGACAAATCAATATCGCTGGAGTGATAACCGCGACAAACATCGCCAGCAAATGTTGGCATGCCGCAAATAAGGCATGCGGGAGAGGAGGCTTATCCTCAAGGCGATAGAGCAGCTCATTATCTGACGTGTTGAGAGCCGAATTGTTGGGAACTTCTGATGGGTTGGCTTCACGGGTTAAATTGACCATGTAGTGAAATTCCAGAGGGACAAAGAAACGCATTTTAATGATCTTCACTATGAAAGCAATCGTTTGCCTAAAGTTTTCATTGTGAGATACGGCTTAATTTCGTCACATTTTTAAATATTTTAACTTGTGTTTATTAATAATTTTCTTTCTAATCCAACCCTTACCTGCTCTTGGCGTTTTTATAGGATGATTATAACGTCACATTAAGTTCACATAATTTTAACAATAGATGGGGTACATAAATGTATCATCTGGATGTTTATGGCACGCTCGTTGCTGCCACACTTGTTTTGTTACTAGGAAGAAAACTCGTACAATCAGTCTCATTCCTTGAGAAATATACAATCCCTGAACCTGTCGCAGGTGGGTTATTGGTCGCTTTAGTATTACTGGCGATTAAACAAACCACGGGTTGGGAAGTCGGTTTTGATTTATCACTCCAAGAGCCCCTTATGTTGACGTTCTTTGCCACAATCGGCTTGAACGCTAACCTTGCCAGCCTGAGAGCGGGCGGAAAACTTTTGCTCCTTTTTATCTGCGTGATTGTTGGCCTGTTATTGGTACAAAACACGGTAGGTATCGTATTGGCGAAAATGCTTGGTCTTGACCCGCTCATGGGGTTGCTGGCGGGGTCTATTACACTCTCTGGCGGTCACGGAACGGGGGCGGCGTGGGGTAAAGTCTTCACTGAACGTTACGGTTTTGAAAATGCTACTGAAGTCGCTATGGCCTGTGCCACATTCGGCCTGGTTTTGGGCGGTTTGATCGGTGGCCCGGTTGCTCGTTTTCTGGTGAGAAATACCAAAACGCCGGGTTTGAGTACAGAAGATACAGAGCTTCCGACTGCGTTTGAGAAACCCTATACGGGCCGGCTTATCACGCCATTAGTGATGGTGGAAACCATTGCCATGATTTCCATTTGCTTATTGGCAGGCAGTTTCATTGAAAAGCAATTGCAAGGCACGGCCTTTGAATTGCCGACATTTGTATGTGTATTGTTTGTTGGGGTTATTCTCAGTAATGGCCTGTCTTGGCTTGGTTTTTATCGGGTATTTGACCGGGCGGTTTCAGTATTGGGTAATGTTAGTCTGTCACTGTTCCTTGCAATGGCGCTAATGAGCCTGAAATTGTGGCAGTTGGCTTCCCTTGCGCTACCGATGCTGATCATTCTCGTTGTACAGACAGTTGTGATGGCTTTGTATGCTGTTTTCGTCACTTATCGTGTGATGGGCAAAAATTATGATGCAGCAATATTGTCAGCGGGTCATTGTGGTTTTGGTCTGGGCGCAACGCCAACGGCTATCGCGAATATGCAGGCGATTACTGACCGCTTTGGGCCATCACATGTGGCATTCTTGCTTGTGCCGATGGCAGGGGCATTCTTTATTGATATCGTTAATGCTGCTGTCATCAAACTGTATCTGTTGTTACCGGTGTTCCCATCTGTTGCAGGTTAATTTGACACGCTTGTGATATGGCCTGATATCTTGGCTAAAATATGCCGCTGAAATATATTCAGCGGCATTTTTTTAACTGTTTATTGGATAGTTTACGTTAGGCATGGCTGTATTGTGAGCTATCCGGCAGCCAGCGTTCAATTAACGCTTTGGCATGTTCAGGATAGTGCTGGTGGATATAGCGGGCAATGCGTTGAACTTCCGGCAACATATTTTGATCCCGCAATAAATCCGCGATCCTGAATTCAGCATTACCCGTTTGGCGCTTACCGAGTAATTCACCCGGCCCCCGAATCTCTAAATCTTTCTGGGCAATCACAAAACCATCATTACTATCCCGTAAAACTTGCAGGCGTATTTTGGCCGTGTTGGTCAGTGGGGTTTTATAGAGCAGAACACAATGTGAAGCAACGGCTCCACGCCCGACACGCCCACGAAGCTGATGTAATTGAGCCAATCCCAAACGTTCGGGGTTATCGATAATCATCAGGCTGGCATTAGGTACATCAACACCGACTTCAATGACGGTAGTGGCAACCAGTAATTGCAATTCCCCCTGCTTGAAAGACTCCATGATGCTTTGTTTTTCTGCGGGTTTCATTCGCCCATGCACCAAACCAATTTTCAGTTCCGGTAATGCCTGTGCCAGTTCTTCACTGGTCGCTTGTGCTGCTTGCGCTTCCAGAACGTCAGAATCTTCAATCAGCGTACATACCCAGTAAGCTTGGCGCCCTTCATCCAGACAGGCGCTTTTTATGCGTTGGATAATGTCGTTCCGGCGGGTATCAGGAATGGCAACCGTTGTTACAGGTGTTCGCCCTGGCGGGAGTTCATCAATAATGGATGTATCAAGATCCGCATAGGCGGTCATTGCCAATGTGCGTGGAATAGGGGTTGCGGTCATGATCAATTGGTGGGGGTGGAAGCCTTGCTCGCGGCCTTTTTCCCATAATGCGAGGCGTTGATGAACGCCAAACCGATGCTGTTCATCGATGATAACCAATGCCAATCCTGCGAATTTAACTTGCTCCTGAAACATTGCGTGAGTGCCAATCACCATACTGACCTGACCACTTGCAATCGCCTCTTGCTGTGCCTGACGAGCCTTACCTTTCTGCTTGCCCGCCAGCCAGCCGACTTGAATACCGAGAGGTTCAAGCCATTGGCGGAATGTATTGGCATGTTGTTCTGCCAGCAGTTCCGTGGGCGCCATTAACGCAACCTGCTTGCCGTGAACAATAGCGCGAACAGCCGCCAGAGCTGCCACCAGCGTTTTACCCGATCCTACATCGCCTTGTATCAAGCGCATCATGGGGACGTTTTTTTCCAGATCGTGTTCTATCTCTGCAACGACCCGGGCTTGCGCCCCTGTTGGTGAGAAGGGTAATTGCCTGAGAAGCTGTTGTTTCAGTGAATTATCCGCTGTGAGCGGCTGGGCGTGAAAGCGCTGGGTTCCGGCCCTGACTGCCAGCATACTTAAATGATGTGCCAGCAATTCTTCCAGAATTAACCTGCGCTGAGCCGGATGCCGGCCATTTTCCAAATCAGTCAGGGAGATATCCGGTGGAGGACGATGCAACGTATGCAACGCATCGGGCAGGCTGATCATCTTCCGGCTGAATTCTTCCGGCAGCAATTCATTAATGGCACAGGTCTTTAATATCTCTAATGCCTGATCGATCAACTTGCGCAGTGCTGTTTGGCGAACTCCCTCTGTAGTGGGATAGATGGGCGTTAATGTATCTTGCAACTGAACGCGATTGGCGTGTTGCTGAACTTTATATTCAGGATGAATGATCTCCGGCCCTTGATTCCCACGACGGATTTCACCATAGGCAACCACGTGCTTTCCTTCGGCCAGATTATTTTTCATGGCGGCGGTGAAATTGAAGAAACGCAGGGTCAATATGCCGGTTCCATCACTGATTTGGCAGGTCATGATGCGCCGGCGTCCAAAAACGACATTGGTACGCAATACTTCACCCGTTACCGTAGCATAAATGCCAGGTAGCAACTCATTAATAGTGTACAGACGGGTTTGATCTTCATAACGTAGGGGAAGGTGCAGCAGTAAATCTTGTAGATTGACCAACCCTAATTTGGCGAGCTTAGTGACCTGATTGGCTCCAACACCACGCAAAGTGGTTAAGGGGATGGCATCAAGTAGTTGGCCTTTCATGTGATGTCTCCGTCGGTGTGATTTATTTCCTTGTATACCTGTTGTCTTTCAAGTTGCCGCTTGGTGCAGCCGTTGCCTGCATTATTGCCCACCACGATTCACTTGCGATGATTTGCCCTTGTTTATCGATCAATGGTTGTTCCAGACCTTTGCGTCGGGAAACTGCCGCCAGAACAGGATACCCTCCTTCAAACAGCAACTTTTGCTGTTCCTCTTCGGGCAGTGTGCTTTCTTCTCTCTGATACATGCCCGCCAGCTGGCGTTGCCGTTGTGCCTCATACAGGATCAAGGCAGATGCGACGGAGACATTCAGTGACTGCACCATGCCTGCCATCGGGATGATGATGTCATGATCTGCCAACGCGATAGCTTGTTTTGAGATACCTTTCTTTTCCTGCCCCATAATAATGCAGGTAGGTTTAGTGTAATCAATTTGGCGGAAATCGACCGCTTTATCAGAAAGATGAGTTGCCAGCACTTGCATGCCATCGGATTTAAATTGCTGAATGGCTTGCTCAACAGTGGAATGTGTCTTGACTTGAACCCAACTGTTGCTACCCGCCGCAGAAGCGAGCTGGGTTCTTAATTGTTCTGTGGGCCAAATGGCATGGATTTGGTGGATACCGACCGCATCCGCAGTACGGATGACAGCGGATACGTTATGGGGTTTGTGAACTTCTTCTAAACAAATCGTCAGGTCAGGTTGACGCATTGCCATCATTTGGCAAATACGAGCGTAACGTTTAGGATTCATAACCTTTAGTTTCGATTACGGCTGACTCGCATTACATCTGGCATGACACGTATCTTACGCATGATATTCGCCAACTGGATACGGTCTTTGGTCGTCAGCCTGATGAAAGCACAATAAACACGGCCATCTTTTTCTTCCGTATTCATGCCTTGAATGCTGGAGTTTGCATCATTGATAGCAGCAGTCAGATTTGCCAGGGCACCTTGATGGTTAAACATATCAACTTTAATTTCAGCAATAAAATCGCTATTGATATCTTTATCCCACTCTACGTGCATGAATTTTTCCGGTTCTTTCTGATATCCACGGATATTGCGGCAGGATTCGTGATGGATTACTAACCCTTTTCCCGGGCTGATGTGAGCGATAATCGGGTCACCCGGAATTGGGCGGCAACATTTGGCAAAGGTAATCAGGATGCCATCAGCGCCTTTGATAGGTAGCTTACGAGCCGTATTGCCGTTGTTGTTTGGCTCTTTATCCGATGTGCCGAGTAATAAATTACGAGCGACAACCACACTCATGGCATTACCTAACCCGATCTCTGCCAGTAAATCATCCAAAGTCGCAAGCTTCATTCTTGCCAGCTCTTTGCCGATATTTTCCTGTGGTATATCGGTGATTTTTGTTCCGTTACCAAGTGCATGGTTGAGCAAACGGCGACCCAGCCCAACAGAATCAGCCCGTTTCAGATTTTTCAGTAACTGGCGGATTTTGGCTCGCGCCTTGGAACTGACGACAAAGTTCAGCCATGCAGCATTAGGACGTGCGCCGGGTGCTGTGATGATTTCGACAGTTTGCCCACTGCTCAGCGTCTGTGAAAGCGGATATGGCAGACGATCAACACGTGCGCCTACGCAGGCATGGCCGATATCTGTATGGACGGCATAGGCAAAATCGACAGGAGTCGCTCCTGCGGGTAATTCAACAATTCGCCCTTCAGGGGTAAAAACGTAAATCTCATCGGGGAACAAATCAGATTTCACGCTTTCAATAAATTCAAAAGAACTGCCGGCACTTTGTTGAAGCTCCAGCAAGCTTTGCATCCAGCGTTGAGCACGAACTTGTGCGGTTGTACCGGATTCTCCCTGCTCTTTATAAGCCCAGTGTGCCGCAACCCCCATTTCCGCCATTTGATCCATATCTTCAGTACGAATCTGGACTTCAACAGGAACCCCATGCGGGCCAATAAGGGAAGTATGCAGAGATTGGTAGCCGTTGGCCTTAGGGATTGCAATATAATCTTTTACTCTGCCGGGGCGGGGCTTATATAAACTGTGCATTTGCCCCAGTACGCGGTAGCAGGTATCAAGATTATTGACGATGACCCGAAAAGCGTAAATATCCATGATGGAATGGAAACGCTGTTCTTTCAGGTGCATCTTACGATAGATAGAGTAGAGATGTTTCTCGCGGCCACTGACAGTACACTCAATGCCAGCATCCGTTAACCTGCCTTCAATTTCCGACAAGATTTTTTGGATCATCTCCTTACGATTACCGCGGGCGGCTTTAACGACCTCTTTAATGACGCGGTAACGGTTGGGATACAGGGCTTCAAACCCAAGCTCTTCCAGCTCCGTTTTCAGGTGATGGATACCCAGACGGTGGGCCAGAGGGCTATAAATTTCCAGCGTTTCCCTGGCAATGCGCCGCCGCTTATCAGGGCGCAGGGAGCCAAGGGTTCGCATATTGTGTGTACGGTCTGCCAGCTTGATCAAAATGACGCGGATATCCTGCACCATTGCCATGATCATTTTGCGGAAGTTTTCGGCCTGAGCTTCCTTTTTGTCCCGGAAGTTCAGTTTATCCAGTTTGGATACCCCTTCCACCAATCCGGCGACGGCCGTGCCAAATAACTGTTCTATATCCTGAAACGTCGTTGGCGTATCTTCAATAACATCGTGCAGAAGTGCTGCCATAAGTGTTTCATGGTCAAGGCGCATTTCGGCCAAAATACAAGAAACAGCGACAGGATGAGTAATGTATGGTTCACCGCTGGTACGGGTTTGCCCTTCGTGGGCATCCCGTGCAACAACATAGGCCTGTTTTAGCAGATCAATTTGATCTTCAGGCAAATATTTCAGAACCAGCTGATTCAGGCTTTCAAACAGATACAAGGCAGACCTACCGTAAAATTAACGACGACCTTCAGCGATGGCAGAAACAGCTTTGATTTCTGCGGCTTCTTGTTCTTGCTGTTCCTGACGCTCACGAACATCAAGAATTTTATTGTTGATAAGGCCTTGCTCGATTTCACGCAGAGCGACAACAGTCATCTTATCGTTTTCTTCTGGAACGAGAGGATCTTTGCCGCCTACTTGCAATTGGCGTGCTCGGCGAGCAGCGACCAACACCAGGTCAAAACGGTTACCAATTTTTTCTACTGCGTCTTGAACAGTTACGCGTGCCATATGTGTGCTACTCCACAGATAAATAAATGACTGGGCATAATACTGAAACTTGGTTCAGTCTGCCAATAATTTGCTGATTAAGGCATCATGCCGCTGCGCCTGACGATCTAATCGTAGACGCTCAGAACGAATAACAGATTGTAAATCGGCGAGTGCCGTATTGAAATCATCGTTGATGATGACGTAATCATATTCGTTGTAATGTTCCATCTCCGCGACAGCTTGAGCCATTCGCTTGGCAATAACTTCTTCGCTGTCCTGACCACGCCCCCGTAAGCGACGGAGCAACTCTTCCTTAGAAGGCGGAAGAATGAAAACGCTGCGGGCTGCGGGCATTTTCTGACGGATTTGCTGTGCACCTTGCCAGTCAATATCAAGAAAAACATCAACGCCGCTGGCGAGTGTCTCTTCAATGACTTTTCGGGATGTACCGTAATAGTTACCGAAAACACAGGCATATTCCAAAAATTCATCATGAGTGATCATATTTTGGAATTCATCTACTGCGACGAAAAAATAATGTTCACCATGATTTTCGCCTGAACGAGCTTGGCGTGTCGTATGTGAAACAGAAACCTGAGTGTCATACAAAGGCTGAGTTTTTAATAAAGCCTGAATAAGGCTTGATTTGCCTGCTCCACTCGGCGCAGAAACAATATATAACGTTCCTTGGTTCATGATGAATTCTTGACTGATTGGGTATAAATAAATGCAAGCGCAGGAATATAAAATCCCACATAGTATACACGGATACGTCAATCCATGCAGCGTTACAATACATGCCAACGGGCATTTCAACAAAATTTTTTCTTAACAAACTGATGTTACGAGTTAATTTTGCGGAACAATTTCAGAAAAAATAGATGGTTGCAGAAATTAGATATTTATTTTTCGAAATGCTTCGCAAACCTGTCTTTTCCATCTTGGTAAAAATCGCCCTGTTTTTTATTCTCTGCTCGTTTTCAGGAATCTATGGAGCAAGGATGCTTAACTTTCTTATCAATTTTTTCATAACAGTAGGGATACTACTATTTAGCATGCCTATGGCATTTGCCACTCAGGCAGATTGCGCTATATGGACACAAGAAAAGCTTCAACATGAAATAGAACATCTGACACAGCAGATGGCGAAATGGGATTATCTCTATCGTCAAAAGGGCGTGAGTGAAATAGATGATGAAATTTATGATCAATTACAGGAAACCCTCGCGTTTTGGCAACGTTGTTTAAATCAGGTAACGGCCAATTCTTTTACTGTTTCTGATTTTAGTACTTCTACGGTTAGTACTTCTACGGTTAACACTTCCACGGCCAGATCTTCCACGGTTGTCGGTTTACAAGAGGAAAAGCAGCCTCATCCTGTCCAGCACACAGGTTTAAATAAGCTGAAGGACTTACATAAGATTCGCCAGTGGTTACAGGGGAGAACAGGGGTTTGGCTGCAACCCAAAGTTGATGGGGTTGCGGTTACTCTGGTTTACGAAAAAGGCGACTTAGTGCGATTAATCAGCCGTGGGGATGGCATAGAAGGAACAGACTGGATGGATAAAAGCCCATTTATTTCCAGTATCCCTAAACAGATAAAAAATGCACCAGAACGTTTGGTATTGCAGGGTGAGCTTTTTTGGCAGCAAGAGCAGCACCAGCAATCTGTTGCGGGCGGTCAAGGTGCACGCAGCAAAGTTGCGGGGTTAATGATGCGAAAGACACCGACACCGGAACTTGAGCAAATAGGCGTCTTTATCTGGGGCTGGCCGGATGGGCCAAATGAAATGTCGGTCAAGTTGGAGCGATTGGCATCAATGGGATTTCCCATGACACAACAATATAGCCACCCTATTGCTACCGCAGAAGAGGCCGAAAAGAGATGGAAAGATTATTTTGTGCTGCCTCTCCCTTTTGCGACAGATGGCGTTGTCTTGCGACAGGAAGTTGAACCTACAGGCCGGCAATGGCGAACAGGCTCAAGCAGCTGGGCTATTGCATGGAAATACCCATTAAGGCAGCAAATAACAACGGTAAAAGAGGTTGATTTCACGATAGGCCGGACAGGGAGAATCTCTGTTGTATTAGAACTGGAGACAGTCAAGTTAGATGATCGGCAAGTCAGCCGTGTCAATATCGGGTCTGTCAGGCGTTGGAAGCAGTGGGATGTTCATCCGGGCGACAAAATCACGGTGGCGCTGGCAGGGCATGGTATCCCAAAACTCGATAAGGTGGTGTGGCGCATTGCGGAACATTCTGATATTCAACCGCCTAATGGACAAAATTATCATTCTCTTAGTTGCCTTGCGTTAAACCAGACGAGCGATACGAATGATATGAACCAACAATATTGCCAACAACAGTTTATTGCCCGTCTGACATGGCTTGGGGAAAAGTTGAAAATGAAGGGTATTGGGCAAGGCACGTGGTCTGCTTTAGTCAGACATGGATTGGTGACGAATTTAACAGATTGGTTGGTGCTGGACAGAAAACAACTTGAGGACGTACCGAATATTGGCGTGAGGCGTGCTGAATTGCTCTTCTCCCAATTCCAGCAGGCAAAGTTACAGCCACTTTCATTGTGGCGTGAAGCCATCGGTCTGCCTTATGCCAATCGTTTTACGGATAACATGGGTTGGCAGTGGGAAGAGCCGTTATTACATCCGAATGGGGTAAAATCGTTAACGACAAAACAAAGAGAAAAAGTCGCGGCTTTTCTACAACACCCGGAGATTAAGGGACTGATTCACACTTTAGATTTACAGGGGATTCAGTAGGGAAAGGGATTAAATAGGAAAGTGGATTATGTCGGAAAGGGAATTAAGCAGGGGCAAAGGATTTGCCCCAAACGTTCACGACACTATTTGCTGGTGGTCTTTGCTAGTGGTCTGCCCCATCATAATTGAATATAGGTAAACCAAGGCGATAACGGATAGCAATTAACCGAGCAGTTAAGCCTGCAATCAGTGTAATCAGGATCACGCCATTCGGATGCAGTGGAGTATGCAATAAGGCGATATAGAGCCAGGCTGCGGCAAAAGAGACGCCTGCGTAGATCTCTTTTTGAAATACCAACGGAATGGTATTGCAAAACATGTCGCGCAGTACACCGCCAAAAACCCCGGTAATTACGGCAGCAATGGCGGCGATAATAGGGCTGTAGTGCATTTCCAATGCAATTTGTGCACCAATGATGGAGAAGACAATTAAACCAATCGCATCAAGAATGAGAAATAAACGGCGTAGGTGTTTCATCATAGGGGCAACCCAGATAGTCAACACAGCAGCACAAGCAACGGTCACAATATACTCTGGATTTTTTACCCAGCCGAGAGGGTAATGGCCCAGAATAATATCGCGGACGGTGCCACCACCGATAGCCGTCACGGAAGCAATAATGATAACGCCGAATACATCCATCTTTCGACGACCTGCGGCTAATGCGCCTGTCATGGCTTCAGCCGTAATACCAATGATATAAAGGACACTTAGTAGCATAAATTTAATCAACTGGAATAACATAGAGGTAAAGAGTACTGTTGAAATAATAACGTCTCGACTGAAATTTTTTAGTCGAATCTGAATAAAATTAGTTTTTATTATCCGAAACCTCGCAAGATAAGGCAGGAAAATGGTTTTAAAGGAACGTCAGATTACATTCGACAATCGTAGCCATCAGATAACTAATATAAATATCTGGACTCCTGATAGCCAATGGTTAGTGTACGATGTTCGTCCGAGTAGTGCATTTTTTACGGGTTTAACGATAGAAAAAATTCATGTTGATAGCGGACAGACTGAAATTATCTATCAGGCACAGGATGGCGCTCATGTCGGTGTAGTGACTGTCAGTCCTCAGGAGCCAACTCGTTATGCCTTCATTCATGGCCCGGAAAAACCTGATGCGCATTGGCAATATGACTTTCACCATCGTCGTGGTGTGATTGTCTCAGATACTCTGCCGAACGTGGCGGTTAACATTGATGCGATGGACATTACCTCACCTTATACTGCGGGGGCTTTACGTGGTGGCACGCATGTTCACGTTTTCAGCCCTGATGGCAGTCGTTTGAGTTTCACCTATAACGACCATGTGATGCATGAATTAGATCCTGCTCTCGATTTACGTAATGTTGCGGTGGCCGTTCCATTAAGTGCCGTTATTTCAGCGAAAAAACATCCGAGAGAATATGACGGTAACTATTTTTCAGTTGTTGTTAGCCAGACTACCGCGCATCCGCGTCCCGGAAGTGATGACATCAATCGGGCTTATGAAGAGGGATGGATTGGGCAGCAGGGATACCTCAAAGATAATGGTCAACAGCAGCGCTGGGCATTGGCGTTTATTGGGGATACATGTGCTGAAAATGGTGAAAAAATAGCTGAAATTTATCTCGTTGATCTGCCTGAAAATGATAGCGATTATGCCATTGCAGGCAATCACCCTTTGGCTGGTACGGAAACAACATTACCCGCTCCGCCAGCGGGGGTGAAACAGCGACGTTTGACCTTTACCCATGATAAACGTTGGCCGGGTGTTGTGAATGTGCCCCGCCATTGGTTAAGGTCATCGCCGGATGGCAGTAAAATCGGTTTTCTGATGAGAGATGAAAAGGGAATTATCCAACTATGGCATATCTCCCCAAATGGGGGAGAGCCAATCCAGATAACCCACAGTAATAATAGCATACAATCTGCATTTAGCTGGGATAGCCGTGGTCGGTTTATTGCTTGTGTCTGTGACAATAGTGTCATGCTTTGTGATAGTCAGAATGGCGAAGTGCGGCGTTTGACAGAACGTACTGACGAAGCTCCCTCCGCAGATGCGATAGTGATATCACCGAATGATCGCTATGTTGCTTTTATGCGTGATATCGATGGTTACCGACAAATATTTATGGTTGAAACCGGCATTTGTTGAAACAGATATTATTACAATGGCATCGCTGGATAATGGCGATGCCTGACTAAAATGCTTATATATTCAATGAATTTCAAGATGCAGGGTGACGGCAAAAAAACGAATCCCCGGAAGTATGGCTGGCTATATTCCATTATTCACAATTTTGGGATCTAACTGCATAGAAGTTGAGTTTTCCTCCAGTTGCTCGATACGATGCTTAGGCGATTGTTCAGCGCCATTCTGATCGGAACGGGCATAATCATAAGGAAGCAGGAGCGTATCCAGAAAGGCAGAAAATGGAAGATCAATCGCGACCAGAGGTTTCATGACCCACCCGGTTTCGTCATCTGTTAACATGTCAATGTTGGATTTCGCTCCAGAATAATAACCTTGATAGGGGCCACTATGTGTCATAATGCTGGAACAGCCTGTGACAAGTAATAATCCCAATGTGGTACATAATAATGGAAGCATCTTACGGTTTTTCATCGTTTCCATGATCTCAATGAGTTAATTTGCCAATGTTTAGGTACTATTTGCTCTTTAACGCCACTTTTCCAAAGCATGAAGATAAACCTTGAATACTGTTTACCCCTTAATACTATTTACTATAGTCAGGTAATATTCAGTTTGCTATAGCATTTGTCGTTAAATTTAATAATTTTTTGTGACGGAAATTTTAATTCTGTTTTATAACTGTCCTTCAGGGCAGAAAATATTTATCTCCTCCAATTTATCAGCAATAAATAAAAAATTTTTAGGGTGATGTTTATTGAATAACGAGGTATGGATGTTTCATTGGAAAATAAAAACCCGCCCTGAATGAAACGTGGGCAATAAAGATGGGAAAAACATGTAATATGTGGTTTAAGCCACATATCTTCCTGTTAATTCATGCCAACATTTAATTGATAGTGTTGGTATTTATAAAGCATAAGGGAAAAGCGACAAACTTCCCAAATGTTAACCTTTGGTAAAGGAAGCGAGTCATGAGTGATATTGCACTGACAATGAGCTTGTTGGCACTGGCTGCCGCATTAGGGTTATGGATAGGTAATTGGCGAATATATGGTGTTGGTCTTGGGATTGGCGGCGTTTTGTTTGGCGGAATTATTGTCGGCCATTTCGCCCAGACATATTCGCTGTCACTCAGCAATGACATGCTGCACTTCATTCAGGAATTCGGCTTAATTCTATTTGTTTATACTATTGGTATTCAGGTCGGGCCGGGATTCTTTTCTTCTCTACGGGTCTCTGGCCTTAAATTAAATGGGTTTGCTCTCCTGATTGTCATTATTGGCGGTTTGGTTGCGGCTATTATTCATAAATTGTTTGATGTGCCTTTGCCGATTATTTTAGGGATTTTTTCCGGGGCAGTGACAAATACCCCATCGTTGGGAGCGGGTCAGCAAATTCTGGGGGATTTGGGGTCAGAACCTTCACTTATCAGTCAAATGGGCATGGGTTATGCCATGGCTTATCCAATGGGAATTTGCGGTATTTTGTTGGTTATGTGGCTGGTACGTCTTTTTTTCAGAATTAGTGTTGAACGGGAAGCGAAAGCATTTGATATCCAAAACAACCACAGTCGGGAAATGCTCCAGACAATGAATATTGCTGTGCGTAATCCGAATTTGGATGGGTTAATGATGCAAGATATCCCCTTGCTCAACAGTGATGACGTTGTGTGCTCCCGCTTGAAACGCGGTGAATTATTGATGGTGCCTCAGCCGACTACGGTGATCCAGAATGGAGATTTTCTTTATCTGGTAGGGCAGCGGGAAGAATTGAACCAAGTCCGGTTGGTGATTGGGGAAGAAGTTGATGTGTCGTTGTCTATCTCAAACAGCATTCTCCAATCGGTCAGAGTGGTGGTAACGAATGATGAGGTACTGAGCCAACGAATTGGGTCGCTCAATCTAAAACAGAAATATGATGTTGTTGTCACACGCCTCAATCGTGCAGGGATTGAACTGGTTGCCAGTAATAATGCCAGCTTACAGTTTGGCGATATCCTGAATATTGTCGGGCGTCCTGAATCTGTAGAAGCCGTCACAAGGCTATTGGGTAACTCGCAGCAAAAAATCCAGCAAGTTCAGATGCTTCCCGTATTTATTGGAATAGGGTTGGGCATTTTGCTGGGTTCCATTCCGTTGTTTATTCCTGGTTTTCCCGCCGCCTTACGTCTTGGATTAGCAGGTGGGCCTTTGGTGATTGCGCTGATTCTGGGGCGTATTGGCACGATTGGTAAACTCTATTGGTTTATGCCTCCCAGCGCGAATTTAGCACTGCGTGAATTGGGGATTGTCATGTTTCTTGCGGTTGTCGGGCTGAAATCCGGTGGCAATTTTATTAATACACTGGTGCATGGAGAAGGGTTGGCATGGATAGGCTATGGGGTATTGATAACGATCGTTCCCTTATTGATTGTGAGCTTGCTGGCACGCGTTGTTGCCAAAATGAATTACCTTAGCTTGTGTGGGATGTTGGCAGGGTCAATGACCGATCCTCCAGCGCTGGCTTTTGCCAATGCCATTCACAGTAACAGCGGGGCGGCTTCGTTGTCGTATGCGACGGTTTATCCACTGGCGATGTTTTTAAGGATTATGTCGCCCCAAATTTTGGCTGTTATTTTCTGGGCACTATAACTTAAATTAATGCCAGCTACTTAAGCATACTTACTTAATCCATTAAGTGTGCTTTAGATCACAGAATATGGCCTGACCATTCAAATTTGGCCTTAATTTGAGATAGTAGAGGTAATTTAAAGTGAAAAATTCCTGCTTATTCAATCCATTATATAAATATTTTTCTGGTTAAATATACTCAGTTCAGGGAAGGTGTATAAACAAGGATTGTTTTCCTTTCCTAATTGTGTGTGAAGAATTCTTTTGGGATTCTAATAACTACTGTCCTGTTCGCAGGTAAAAGTCCTCGTTATCATCTTGCTCCCTCCCCCCTAAATGAGGGAGCTTTTTTTTATTGTATTTCTGCTTCCTGCGTTATTCAGTGTTCTGCTTCTTTATGGGCTATTTCTATCTCTTCGGACAGAATGCGGATACCTTCTTCGATTTTTTCCACATCAGGCACATAGTTCATGCGCATACATTGATGGGCATGAGGCCAATGATGTTCCAGTCCCGGAAAGAAGAAATGCCCCGGCACCATCAGTACGTTTCTTTTTTTCAACCGTTGGTAAAGCACTTCTGTTGTGATTGGCAGGTTTTTAAACCAGAGCCAGAGGAATATTGCGCCTTCCGGTTTATGGATAAGACAACGATCTTCCGATATATGGCGACGAATGATTTCAATCACGTTGTCTACCCGTTGCTTATAAAACGGTTTAATGACGTTTTGTGATAGGCGAAACAGATCATTGCGTCTAATCATTTCCAGCGCGATAGCCGGCCCAACGCCACCCGGTGCTAGGCTGATAATGCCATTCATGTTACTGACTGCATTGATGATTTTCTCATTGGCGATGATAATTCCGCAGCGGGAACCCGGCAGGCCAAGTTTAGACAGGCTCATGCACAGAATGATATTGGGATTCCACAGAGGGGTCGCTTCACTAAAGACAATACCGGGGAATGGCACACCGTAGGCATTGTCGATCAACAGAGGAATCTGATGTTGTTGAGCCAGCCCATCCAAGCGCAATAATTCTTCGTCGGTGATAACGTTGCCCGTTGGGTTCGTTGGGCGGGAAACACAAATCAGGTTGATGTCTTCAGAAATATTGAGGTGGTCGAAATCAACGCGATATTTGAATTGACCATTAGGTAACAGTTCTATATTGGGTTTATTGGCGACAAATAGCCCTTCATCCAGACCCGAATCAGCGTAACCGATATATTCTGGCGCAAGAGGAAACAAAACTCGCTTCATTGAACCGTCTTCAGCACGCCCAGCCAGTAAGTTGAACAGATAGAAAAAGGCACTTTGGCTGCCGTTGGTTAGCGCAATATTTTGTGGGTGAATCTCCCAACCGAGTTTTTCTTGTAACTCCAGAGCCAAGGCTGTTATCAGGGTGTTTTTCCCCTGTGGCCCGTCATAGTTGCATAGGGTTTCGCTCAATTGACCGCTTGACGCCATATCAGTCAATATTTGTTGGAAATACTCATCCATTTCAGGAATATGAGCTGGATTACCCCCCCCTAACATAATTGCGCCAGGTGTTCTAAGGCCTTGGTTCAAATCATTCATCAGACGGGTAATTCCCGAATCTTGCGTAAATTTGTTTCCGAATTGCGAAAATTTCATAACGGTATTTGCGTCTGTTTTTTGTATGAGAAAAAGACACCATACCCCGCTCATTACTAGGGTGCAACGGGAAATATGGGTATTCAATGTTGCTATATATCGTATGCTGATTAGTGGTTGAATTTAAAAACTGGATATTTAGGATTTACCCAGTTTTTTATTTTAAGGTGATATTTTTGTTTATTTTTATGCACCAATTTTAATTTTTCTCTATAGGCCGCTAACTTCCGGCGTGAAAACTTATTTGCGGCACAGACAATTGACGAGGTGATCGTTTACCAGACCCGCCGCTTGCATAAAAGCATAGCAGGTAGTACTACCAATAAACTTAAATCCCCGTTTTTTCAGGGCAGTGGAAAGTGCGTCGGAAATGATGGTTTTGACAGGAACGTCTGCCAGAGTTTTCCAGTGATTAACTTGGGGAGAGTCGTCGACAAAGCGCCAGATAAATGCGCTGAAATCTTCACCTTGTTCGGCCATTTGCAGATAAGCACGGGCATTATGAATAATCGCATTGATTTTGGCGCGGTGACGCACAATAGCGGGCTCTTGCATTAGCCGCTCGACATCGGTGTCATCCATTCTGGCTATTTTGACGGGATCGAACTGATGGAAGCACTTTCTATAACCTTCCCGTTTTTTCAGGATAGTGAGCCATGATAAACCCGCCTGCTGCCCTTCAAGGCAAATCAGTTCGAAAAGCTGTTTGCTATCTTTCAGTGGGTTACCCCACTCATTGTCATGATAAGCCAGATATTCAGGATCGGATGTAACCCAACCGCAGCGAATCATTTCCTTGTTCATGAATCGAACTTCTCCTCAGGTGGTGATTAATAATTGCACCAATAATAACTGGATAAATATACAAGTAAAGTGGCTTGAATAAGATTTTTTTATACTGCGGCAAAATTGAGAGGCGATCAGTGCTGTATATCTTACAGTCAAAGGGTATACTGATCGCTTTCGTTTAAATTCATATGCATCGCGTGCGGATTCAACATGCAAAAGTTTGATACCAAAACCTTTCAGGGAATCATCCTGACATTACAGGATTACTGGGCGCGTCAAGGCTGTACCATTGTCCAACCACTGGATATGGAAGTCGGCGCTGGGACCTCTCATCCTATAACCTGTCTGCGTGCTTTGGGGCCAGAACCTATTGCAGCAGCTTATGTGCAACCTTCCCGTCGTCCAACTGACGGCCGTTATGGCGAAAACCCAAACCGCCTCCAGCACTACTACCAATTTCAGGTTATCATCAAGCCATCTCCGGAAAATATTCAGGAACTCTATCTTGGTTCCCTGAGAGAGCTGGGACTTGATCCTACCGTTCATGATATCCGTTTTGTTGAAGATAACTGGGAGAACCCAACCTTAGGTGCTTGGGGTTTAGGCTGGGAAGTCTGGCTGAACGGCATGGAAGTGACTCAGTTTACTTACTTCCAGCAGGTTGGTGGTCTTGAGTGTAAGCCAGTGACTGGCGAGATTACTTATGGCCTGGAACGTCTGGCGATGTACATTCAGGGCGTAGACAGTGTTTACGATTTGGTATGGAGCGATGGCCCGCTGGGTAAAACCACGTATGGCGACATTTACCACCAGAACGAAGTTGAGCAGTCAACTTACAACTTTGAACACGCCGATGTCGATTTCCTGTTTACCTGCTTTGAGCAATACGAAAAAGAAGCACAGGAACTACTGGCACTGGAGACTCCGTTGCCACTGCCGGCTTATGAGCGCATTCTAAAAGCCGGTCATACCTTCAACTTGCTGGATGCCCGTAAAGCAATTTCTGTGACTGAACGTCAGCGCTATATCCTGCGCATCCGTACCCTGACCAAAGCAGTTGCTGAAGCTTATTATGCCTCCCGTGAGGCGCTTGGCTTCCCTATGTGTAACAAAAAATAAGAGGCCATCATGACTCAACAGACTTTCCTTGTGGAAATCGGCACAGAAGAGCTGCCACCAAAGGCGCTGCGTTCACTGGCTGAATCCTTTGCGGCCAATTTTGAAGCAGAACTGAAAAACGCCAATCTGGGTCATGGTGAAGTTAGCTGGTTTGCTGCTCCTCGTCGTTTGGCGTTGAGAGTGGAAAATCTAGCTGCGGCACAGGCTGATCGCGAAGTTGAAAAACGTGGCCCTGCGATTGCTCAGGCATTTGATGCGGAAGGTAAACCCACCAAAGCGGCGGAAGGTTGGGCACGTGGTTGTGGTATCACCGTTGATCAGGCTGAACGCATGGTTACGGACAAAGGGGAATGGCTGCTTTATCGTGCTCAGGTCAAAGGCCGTGAGGCAAAAGAGCTGCTGGCGGATATGGTGAGCAGTTCTCTGAGCAAACTGCCGATTCCTAAATTAATGCGTTGGGGTGATAAAGAAACTCAATTTGTTCGCCCGGTGCATACGGTGACTCTGCTGCTGGGCAGCGAAGTGATCGAAGGCGAAATTCTGGGTATCAAATCTGATCGCATTATTCGTGGTCACCGTTTTATGGGTGAAGCGGAATTCGCCATTGAGAATGCAGAACAGTATCCGGCTATTTTGCAGGAGCGTGGTCGGGTTATCGCCGATTACGAAGCCCGTAAAGCGATAATCAGGCGTGATGCAGAACAAGCCGCAATGCAGCTTGGCGGTGCGGCTGATCTGAGTGACAGTTTGCTGGAAGAAGTGACTTCTCTGGTGGAATGGCCGGTCGTGCTGACAGCGAAATTCGAAGAAAAATTCCTTGAAGTTCCTGCGGAAGCGCTGGTTTATACCATGAAAGGCGACCAGAAATATTTCCCGGTTTATGACAAAGCGGGCAAATTGATGGCGAACTTTATTTTTGTTACCAATATTGAATCTTCTGATCCTCTGCAAATCATTTCAGGTAACGAAAAAGTTGTTCGTCCACGTCTGGCAGACGCAGAGTTTTTCTTCAAGACTGACCGTAAGCAGCGTCTGGAAGATAACTTGCCGCGTTTGGAAACTGTACTGTTCCAGAAACAACTGGGCACACTACGTGACAAAACGGATCGTATTCAGGCTCTGGCTGGCTGGATTGCTGAAAAAATCGGTGCTGATGTCAATCATGCGACGCGCGCGGGCTTATTGTCCAAATGTGACCTGATGACCAACATGGTGTTTGAGTTCACAGATACGCAGGGCGTCATGGGGATGCACTATGCTCGTCATGATGGAGAAGCTGAAGATGTGGCACTGGCACTGAATGAACAGTATCAGCCACGTTTCTCTGGAGATGAATTGCCATCTACCGGGGTTGCCTGTGCGGTTGCCATTGCAGATAAAATGGATACGTTGGCGGGGATCTTCGGTATTGGTCAGCATCCGAAAGGAGATAAAGACCCCTTTGCGTTGCGTCGTGCGGCACTGGGTGTTCTGCGCATTATCGTTGAGAAAAAACTGCCTCTCGACCTCCAGACTCTGACGGAAGAAGCGGTGCGTCTGTACGGTGACAAGCTGACCAACGAAAAAGTAGTGGATGATGTGGTTGAGTTTATGCTTGGTCGTTTCCGTGCCTGGTATCAGGAATTGGGCTATAGCGTTGATACCATTCAAGCGGTACTGGCGCGTCGTCCGACTCAGCCGGCAGATTTTGATGCCCGTATGAAAGCGGTAACGCATTTCCGTACTCTGGATGAAGCGGTTTCTCTGGCTGCTGCCAATAAACGTGTTTCCAACATTCTGGCAAAATCAGAAGAGCAGTTGAATGACGCGGTTCTTGCTTCCGTATTGAAAGCGGCAGAAGAGATCCAACTGGCAACACATCTGGTCGTATTGAAAGAAAAACTGGCTCCTCTGTTTGCTGAAGGCAACTATCAGGATGCATTGGTTGAATTGGCTTCCCTGCGTGAAGTGGTGGATGCGTTCTTCGACAATGTGATGGTGATGGATGAAGACAGCCAAGTTAGGGTCAACCGTTTGACGCTGTTAAGTGAATTGCGTGATCTGTTCCTGCGTGTCGCGGATATTTCACTGCTCCAGTAATTTTTGATTTATTGGTTCAGTGTATATCGCTCTGATGCAAAGCCTCGCCAACCAGAGCGGGGCTTTTTACTGCGTGCAATAGGCTACAAAGCGTGTGTTTTGGATGGATTATCATCAACTAATCACTTATCTTTAAAAAGGTATTGACGATTTGCGGCGCTGGCAGTAAGATGCGCTTCGTTTTCGGCGAGTAGCGCAGCTTGGTAGCGCAACTGGTTTGGGACCAGTGGGTCGGAGGTTCGAATCCTCTCTCGCCGACCAGCATTCTGAAACCCTGCTCTTATGAGCGGGGTTTTTTCTTTTGTGATTTCTTTCTTTGTGATAAAGAAACACTGAATCACACACTTCTTGGGTTTACAGCCGGGCATTGATTAATCAAATGCATATTCCGAAAAGATGCTACCAGCAGAAACCAACATTTATGTAAGTGGCTTAAATTGCTTAAATCCTGCATCTTCCTTTCATGCCAATTGGTTTAGCGAATGAAAGGGAATTCCCTTCAATTTGGTTATTGTATTAGGGCCGACAACAGCCAGTGCGCAGTGCATTGATTACGGGGATTGGTAATGGGCATGATTTTAAAAATGGTCGTCAACTGGCTGCATGGCTTGGTTTAACGCCATCACAGTACAGCAGTGGAGGAAGGTCCCGTTTGGGAAAATATCAGGAAAAAACAAACCGGCGTTGACTATCCGGTATACTGACTTTTTGTGTTGCTTCAGAAACCGGTCCGGTTATATCCATACCGGTTTCTGAAAATATTCTGATATCCAGTCATTCTGTCCACTCGGGCCGGAGGCCGTCTTCGTTATCGCAGAGGAAGGGATTCAGGAATTATTTTACGCTGTAGGCACAACGTTTGCTGCTGCTGGGCCTTTGGCGCCCTGCTCAATGGAGAACTCGACCTTCTGGCCTTCAAACAGAGTGCGGTAGTCGTCACTCTGGATAGCGGAGAAGTGCACGAACACATCCTTGCTTCCATCTGTAGGGGAGATAAAACCAAAACCTTTATCTGCATTAAACCATTTTACTAAACCAGTCATTTTATTAGACATGTGATATTTCCTTTTATTGAGCCTTTTAGGCGAATATGGCCTGTTTTACAGAAACTACTTAGCGCTTAATGTAGAAACTCAAAAAGAAGGGGATATCTGGGATAACGCCTGGAGATGAGAACTGCTTTAATAAACTGCTTTGTATGAGGTCTGTCTTTCAAACCGACGGGGCTATTAACGCATGGTCACGAATATTAAGCAAGCTTTATTTTAGCCATCTGGAAGTCTTCAATTGCTGCGCGACATGATAAAACTCCTTGCTTGAGGCAGTAGTGCGGTCTTTCAACGAAGCAACAGCCGACGATCTAAATAATAAAAGCCGTTTCATAAAGATCTTTCAAACATCTCCTGTATATCGCGATCAGCTTCGTAAAATTTGTCATCCATGCTCACATCATTTTCGAATCCTCCCGGTATTCTGTCCGATTGGTTAATAGGGACTAGCCGGACATAAGGTTTCCCAGATTTAGCGATAATAACAATCTCACCGTCAACGGCTTTATCTGCAAGTTGGCTCAAGTGTGTTTTCGCTTCGTGCATATTTTGCTTGAATAGGCATGTTTTTCCTCCATAAGCTAAACTAGCTAAGGTTATATTATAGTCAGATCTGGACGAAATATCATCATTAACATCCATCTAAGCAATATTCTGATAATTTCGAAAGAAGCTGTGCATAATGAATAATTAGTTTCCTCTATTAATTATGAGCTAATAAGCTAAATTAATGATTAAAACTGTTAACTTAACAAGTGATGTAATGAAATTTGCTTTAACCGTTTATATTTCAATTAATTCTTCTGAGTGGTTCGTATTCGAATCCTATGTATTACCACCTTTTCTATAACTCTTTCTGCTTATTATTTAAGTAATTGGTCACAAATTCAAAATTATAATCACCAGAGATTAATTCTTTGCATTGACCGAATTTTTAGTGGATTTGTCTATTTCATGTGCACGGCATCATATTTTTTAACCATTTTTGTTAAAAAATTTTTTCTTTTATGTTTTCCTAATGTTTCTGGCGTTATGTGTGATTATGTTGACGTCAGGCATAACAATTGCTTAATTGATAAACGAAAAACAATAAAACGGGCTGGGACAGTAGCATTTAGGAAGAAAACTCTGGGCTGGCTAAGACACAATGAACATCACAAACGGAGTTCAAGTAATGGCAATCTCCAAAAAAAAACAGTCCAGTTTATTGAAACTGGGAGCCGCCCTTGTCGCATTGGCTGTCACAGCCAGTATTCAGGCAAAAACGTTGGTTTACTGTTCTGAAGGCTCTCCTGAAGGCTTCAACCCGCAGTTATTCACCTCAGGTACAACTTATGATGCAACTTCCAGACAGATCTATAACCGTCTGGTGGATTTTAAAGCTGGTTCGACAACTATCATTCCCAGCTTATCTGAACGCTGGGATGTAAGTGAAGATGGCAAATCCTATACTTTCTATTTGCGTAAGGGGGTGAAATGGCATGGCAATAAGGTATTTAAACCCACTCGTGATTTTAATGCCGATGATGTGATTTTTACTTTTATGCGTCAGAAGGATAAAAATCACCCGTATCATCAGGTTTCTGGCGGCAGCTACGAATATTTCATTGGTATGGATATGGGTAACATCATCAATAAAATAGAAAAAATCGATGATTATACCGTTCGCTTTGTGTTGTCACGTCCTGAAGCGCCTTTCATAGCTAATTTAGCGATGGATTTCGCTTCTATCCTGTCCAAAGAATATGCTGATGTGATGTTGAAAGTGGGAACGCCAGAGAAAGTTGACCTGGACCCAATTGGTACTGGTCCATTCCAGCTTATGCAATATCAGAAAGATTCACGCATTCTCTATAAAGCATTTAAAGATTACTGGGAAGGACCAGCGAAAATTGATCGCCTGGTGTTCTCCATTACTCCTGATGCTTCTGTTCGCTATGCAAAATTGCAGAAAAACGAATGCCAGATCATGCCATATCCAAATCCGGCAGATATATCCCGCATGAAGCAGGATAAAAACATTACTGTGATGGAGCAGGCTGGCTTGAACGTGGGATACCTTTCTTTCAATGTCACCAAGCAGCCACTGGATAACCTGAAAGTGCGTCAGGCGCTGACAATGGCAGTGAACAAAGACGCCATCATTGAGGCTGTGTATCAGGGAGCTGGGCAGAAAGCAAAAAATCTGATCCCTCCGACAATGTGGGGCTACGATAAAGATATTAAAGATTACGCCTATGATCCCGACAAGGCTAAGGAACTGTTGAAAGAGGCAGGTTTCCCGAATGGTTTTGAAACTGATCTGTGGGCAATGCCGGTACAGCGCCCATATAACCCAAATGCCCGTCGCATGGCGGAAATAATTCAGGCCGACTGGGCGAAAATTGGTGTTAAGGCCAAGATTGTCAGTTATGAATGGGGTGAATACCTGAAACGGGCCAAAGATGGCGAGCCGAAAACCGTGATGATGGGATGGACAGGGGATAACGGTGATCCTGATAACTTCTTCGGCACCCTATTTAGTTGTGCGGCTAAAGAGAAAGGCTCTAACTATTCAAAATGGTGTTACAAGCCATTTGAGGATGTTATTCAGCCAGCGCGCGAAACCGCTGATGTCAATAAGCGCACAGAACTTTATAAGCAGGCGCAGGTTGTGATGCATGAGCAGGCCCCAGCATTAATCATTGCCCACTCTACGGTTTATGAGCCAATCCGTAAAGAGGTGAAAGGATATGAGGTTGATCCGCTCGGCAGACACCTTTTCTACAACGTTGAACTCAAATAATTCTTGCTATTGAGCTGTTGTGATTAACCATCCCCCAGATTTTTCTGCGGGGATGGTTTTGCTTCTCTGATGGGCAAGTAAACACGTGTATCACACCAAGCGGCCTGAAGAGCCGTAACTGGTATTTAAAAAGAGAATTCAGGATATGCTGCAATTTATCCTCCGACGTTTGGGATTAGTGATCCCGACGTTTATTGGTATTACGCTGCTGACGTTCGCTTTCGTGCATATGATTCCCGGTGATCCCGTGCTGATTATGGCGGGAGAACGCGGTATGTCTGCTGAGCGACACGCCCAATTAATGGCTGAAATGGGGTTGGATAAACCTCTCTGGGAACAATATCTTCATTATATCAATGGCGTACTGCATGGTGATTTGGGCATTTCCCTGAAAAGTCGCATTCCGGTGTGGGATGAATTTGTTCCACGGTTTAAAGCGACTTTCGAATTGGGATTCTGTGCCATGCTATTTGCCATCTCCGTGGGTATTCCTGTCGGGGTATTGGCGGCGGTCAAACGGGGTTCTGTTTTTGATCACACCGCGATTGGTCTGTCTCTGACTGGTTACTCCATGCCAATTTTCTGGTGGGGGATCATGCTGATTATGTTGGTTTCCGTCCAGTGGGATCTCACCCCTGTTTCCGGCCGAATAAGCGATAGCGTATTTCTTGATGACAGCAATCCCCTGACGGGATTTATGCTGATTGATACGCTGATTTGGGGAGAAGAAGGGGACTTTGTTGATGCCGTGATGCATATGGTTCTGCCGGCGATTGTGCTGGGGACGATCCCGTTGGCGGTGATTGTGCGTATGACCCGTTCCTCCATGCTGGAAGTGTTGGGTGAAGATTATATCCGTACCGCTCGTGCAAAAGGTTTGAGTCGTATCCGTGTCATTATCGTTCATGCGTTGCGTAACGCGTTGTTACCGGTGGTGACGGTAATCGGCCTGCAAGTGGGCATTATGCTGGCGGGGGCAATTCTGACCGAAACTATTTTTTCGTGGCCGGGATTGGGACGCTGGCTGATTGATGCTTTGCAGCGTCGTGACTATCCGGTGGTGCAGGGTGGAGTATTGCTGGCTGCGACGATGATCATTCTGGTCAACCTGGTGGTTGATTTGCTGTATGGCGTCGTCAATCCGCGTATTCGTCATAATAAATAAGGAGCACATGATGACTCAAACAACTGAGACAGTGGTATCGGGTGCGCCAAAATTGATGACGCCGATGCAGGAGTTCTGGCATTACTTTAAACGTAATAAAGGTGCAGTGGTTGGCCTTGTCTATGTTGTCCTGATGTTGCTGGTTGCATTGTTGGCGGGAATATTGGCACCACACGGCCCGGCAGAACAGTTTCGTGACGCTTTACTGACCCCGCCGGTATGGCAGGAAGGTGGAAGCTGGCATTTTATCCTCGGTACCGATGATGTTGGACGCGACATTTTATCCCGCCTGATGTATGGCTCACGGCTCTCATTGCTGGTGGGCTGTCTGGTCGTAGTAATGTCATTGCTGATGGGGATTACGCTGGGAGTGCTGGCGGGGTATTTCGGCGGTATTGTGGATACCATTATCATGCGTATCGTCGATATTATGCTGGCTTTGCCAAGCCTGTTGCTGGCATTAGTATTGGTTGCGATCTTTGGCCCATCCATTGTTAATGCGTCACTGGCTCTGACTTTTGTCGCCTTGCCTCATTATATCCGCCTAACGAGGGCAGCCGTGTTGGTTGAAGTCAACCGCGATTACGTGACGGCCTCTCAAGTGGCTGGCGCGGGAGCCATGCGACAGATGTTCATCAATATCCTGCCAAACTGCCTTGCACCGTTAATTGTGCAGGCGTCATTAGGGTTTTCAAACGCCATTCTCGATATGGCCGCCTTAGGATTTCTGGGGATGGGGGCACAGCCACCAACGCCAGAATGGGGAACCATGTTGGCGGATGTTTTGCAATTTGCCCAGAGTGCATGGTGGGTTGTGACCTTTCCGGGGGTGGCAATTCTATTGACGGTACTGGCGTTTAACCTGATGGGAGACGGGTTGCGTGACGCACTCGATCCTAAGCTCAAGCAGTAGGGGTATTGTGAAATGGCATTGTTGAATGTAGACCAATTATCGGTGCACTTCGGGGATGAAGATGCGCCTTTCCGCGCCGTTGACCGTATCAGCTACAGTGTCGAGCAGGGAGAGGTTGTCGGGATTGTAGGGGAATCAGGTTCAGGTAAGTCAGTCAGTTCATTGGCAATTATGGGGCTGATTGATTATCCGGGTAGGGTCATGGCTAAGAAAATGGAATTCAATGGTCGTGATCTGACTAAAATCTCAGAAAGAGAGCGCCGCCAGTTGGTGGGGGCGGAAGTGGCGATGATTTTCCAAGATCCCATGACCAGCCTTAACCCGTGCTACACCGTCGGCTATCAGATTATGGAAGCGCTGAAAGTACATCAGGGCGGTAATCGAAAAACCCGGCATCAGCGGGCAATCGATTTATTGACACAAGTGGGTATTCCCGATCCGGCTTCCCGTCTGGAAGTTTATCCACACCAATTGTCGGGCGGGATGAGCCAGCGCGTGATGATAGCCATGGCTATCGCCTGCCGTCCGAAACTCCTGATTGCCGATGAACCTACAACGGCACTGGATGTCACGATTCAGGCGCAAATCATCGAATTGCTGCTGGAGTTGCAGCGGCAGGAAAACATGGCATTACTTTTGATCACGCATGATTTGGCGTTAGTCGCAGAAGCAGCTCACCATATCATTGTGATGTATGCCGGTCAGGTCGTTGAAATTGGCAAAGCAACGGAAATCTTCCGCGCGCCGCGCCATCCTTATACACAGGCATTACTGCGGGCATTGCCGGAATTTGCGGTGGATAAATCCCGCTTGGCATCGTTGCCCGGTGTTGTTCCCGGAAAATATGATCGCCCAACAGGATGTCTGCTTAATCCTCGTTGTCCTTATGCCAATGAACATTGCCATAAGGAGGAACCTCCATTGAAATCAGTGGGGAGTCGTCAGGTTAAATGCCATATGCCGCTGGATGATGGGGGGAGGCCGACAGTATGAGTGTCCAACAAAACTATATAGATGAAAACCTCGTAGATGAAAACCTCGTAGATGGAAACCATGTACAAGCAAATCATGTACGGGAAACAATGACAGTGCCTTTGCTGAAAGCCACTGAGTTGAAGAAATATTATCCGGTGAAAACGGGCTTATTCTCACCTGAGCGCATGGTTAAGGCATTGGATGGTGTTTCATTTGAGCTGGAGAAAGGCAAAACGCTGGCCGTTGTCGGGGAGTCAGGATGTGGAAAATCCACGCTGGGTCGCTTACTGACCATGATTGAAAAACCGACCGATGGGGAGCTTTATTATCTGGGGCAGGATCTATTAGTGCCAAATAAAGAAGCAGAGAAACTGCGTCGCCAGAAAATCCAAATCGTATTCCAAAACCCTTATGCCTCCTTGAATCCCCGTAAAAAAGTGGGTCAGATTCTGGAGGAACCGTTGCAGATTAATACCTCGCTTACGGCATCTGATCGCAAGGAAAAAGTCTTGCAAATGATGGATAAAGTGGGGTTGAAGCATGAACATTATTCGCGTTATCCCCATATGTTTTCGGGTGGGCAGCGTCAACGGATTGCTATTGCTCGTGGGTTGATGTTAAACCCTGATGTTGTGATTGCGGATGAACCCGTTTCTGCGCTGGATGTTTCGGTGAGGGCACAGGTTTTAAACTTGATGATGGACTTGCAGCAGGATTTGGGATTATCTTACGTTTTTATATCCCACGATCTTTCGGTCGTTGAGCATATTGCAGATGAAGTGATGGTCATGTATTTGGGGCGCTGCGTTGAAAAAGGCAGTAAGCATATGATTTTCAATAATCCGCGCCATCCTTATACACAGGCGTTGTTGTCTGCAACGCCTCGCCTGAACCCTGAATTGCGTCGTGAGCGTATTAAGCTGACGGGAGAATTACCCAGCCCGATGAATCCACCTCCGGGGTGTGCGTTTGCGGCCCGTTGCCGTCGTGCATTTAGCTCATGTCACCAATTCCAGCCTAAGTTAAAGCAATATGGCGAACAACTGATCGCGTGTTTCGCAGTCGAACAGGATGAAAAACCATCCGCCTAATTGACCAGACCGTGGTATAACGTGTAAACATAGCAGTACGTTATGTAATTACATGAAAGAGCACAATCGTTATATCCCGGTCATTTTCTACTTTGAATTCATCAAAATAAGACGACCGCAAGTAAAATCAAGTATACTCAGTCACATTATTAAGGTGTACTAGCCAGTCTTTTCACAATTATCGGTTAGGATAAGATGAAGTTGCGTGTCAAACGTTCGTTAACTATTAAACAAATGGCCGCAGTGACAGGAGTCACTTTGGTAACTATTGCCATTTTCATCACTATCCAGCTATCTCACCTATTGCAGCAGCGGAAAGATGATTACATCAGCCAGCTTAATAACGCGGCTGTGCAAATCCAAACTCCTTTGACGGAAGCGCTGCTGAGTTCAGATCTCAATAAAGCAAAAGCATTGTTGATTGGGCTAAAGACCTCAGGCATTCTGGGTCGGGCCGATGTGGTATTACCTAATAACGTTCGGGTGATGAGTCTGGATTTTGCAACTCATCGTCCTATACCTGAGTTGGCAAAGCAGGTTTTTGGCATTCCTGTTGAGGTCAATATCCCGCTATATGTTTATGGAGTTTCACCAAAAACCGCAGAATCTCAGGGACATCTCATTTTGCAGGTCGATTCCAACCGAGTATACCGTTTTGCTTTGAATACACTTGCATTAATGTTGACAACCTATTTATTGCTCGCACTTATTCTTACAGTATCGATAAGCTGGTGTGTGAACCGCATTATTATCCATCCACTACGCTATATTGCGCGGGAACTGAATGAAGAACAGCCACCAGAGCCTATGTCTTGCCCTAAAAGCCATCAGGATGATGAGCTGGGGTTACTGGTAAAAGGCTATAATCGTCAGGTTAATAAGCAGAAACGCCATCAAAATGAAACCTTACAAGATGAATAATGGTCTAATCCTTGGTGATAATATCTAGATATTTCTGATTGTCTCAGGTTTTGAAGGATAAAACTAAACAGGTAGGGGTAAGTGATAATGCAGGGCAACAAAATCGGATATCTTATTGGTGGCGCAATTCTGGCGACGACTTGCTTGGCTCAAGCAGAAACCTTGCAGCCCGATCCGGCTTGGCAACAAGGCAAACTTGAAAATGGGTTTAGCTGGCAAATCCTGCAAACACCACAGCGGCCCAATGACAGAATACAGTTGCGGTTATTGGTAAAAACGGGTTCATTGGTCGAAAAAAAATATCAACAGGGTTATACCTACCTGATCCCGAAAGTTGTTTTGTCCAGCAGTAAAGATTTATCATCGCAAGAACTTGAAAACCTCTGGCATAACGCGATTGACACCAAAAACCCTTTCCCTCCTGCCATTGTTTCATACGATTTCACCCTTTATAGCTTAAGCTTGCCGAATAACCGCCCTGAGCTACTGCAAGATGCGCTGATATGGCTTTCTGATATTGCTGGTGGTGCTGTATTTATACCGGAAACATTGGCACAGGCCACAAAAGAAGAGGAATATCCTGTTACAACTTTTCCACCTGATGTCCAGGATCCGGTATGGCGTATGCGGCTGCAAGGCTCGACGCTGATAGACCACGATCCCGGGATGCCGATATCCAAGCCTGTTGATGTGAAGAAAGTCGAAAACTTCTATCATCAGTGGTACACGCCGGATGCGATGACGCTGTACATTGCGGGCAATGTTGACAGGCGGTTATTGACAGAACGGATTAACCAGACATTTTCGCCATTGGAAGGAAAGCGCCAAACACCGGTTCCTGTTCCTACACTGCTGCCGCTGAAAGCAGCAACGATTGGCGTAGTGAGTGATAAGATCAAACAAGACCGCCTATCTTTAACCTGGAATCTGAATTGGCTGCCTATTAACGATTCGCAGACGCTGATGCAGTATTGGCTGAATGATCTGGCACGTGAGGCGCTTTACCATTATCTGCAATTGGGGCTTCAGGAAAAGCAGGATGACATGAAGTTGGGGCTGGATTGCCGGGTGATTTACCAGCGTGCGAATTGCTCATTAAATCTGGATGCTTCCTCGGACAAGCTGATGGAATCCACGCTTTATCTGGCTTCCCAGTTGTCATTATTGCGTGAAAATGGGTTGCCGGAGGGGCAATTTGATGAACTTTATGCCCAGAAGAAAGCCCAGCTCCAGCAACTATTTGCGATGTATGCGCGTACTGATACTGACATTTTGATTAACCAACGCCTGCTGTCACAACAAAACAATGTGATTGATATCGCCCCTGAGCAATTCCAGAGATTGAGACAGGTATTTTTATCGTCACTGACACCACAGATCCTGAATAAAAAACTGAAAGAGATGTTGTCTCAGGAAATCTCTTTTATTCTGGTGCAACCAAAAGGCGAAGAAACAGTTGATATTAATCAGCTCAAAAATAGCTTTAACCAGATTATGAGACCGGGACCATTGCCGGAGAAGCCTTGATGTATTAGGTTCTTTTGAAGCGGTCATGTGAAGCTTAGACGTTATAAAATCAGATTGTTTATTATTTGCTCTTTGTGATTTAAAATCATACACCTATAATGAATGCATTGAATTCATTATAGGGAGAGTAGTTGAATGAGGAAGTTCGTGAGAATTTCACGAATAGGTCGCGGTGAGATTACTGAAGAATAGGGTGGGACCACGGTCCCACTTGGAGAGATAGCGTCTTTTTTGACTATCTATTAGGGATGACGGTGATGTAATCACTGACAAAATCTATCAGTTTGCTATCACTAGTGATGAGTGGAATTTTGCTGTGTTTTGCTTGAGCGACAATTAACCGGTCAAATGGGTCTTTATGTAAATGTAACTTTTCCGGTAAATCGGTTACAACGAGCGTATGATCGCTTTTAATGGGGATTTCAATCAAACCAGCGTCAAACAGCCCATCCCTGAACTGTTCGGGATCTACGGAAAAATCAGGCTTGTTTAAATTGCTTTTAATGACCACCTCCCAGATAGATGCTGCACTAAAACACAAGGTTTTGCTGGTATCTTCGAGAAGATCAACAACATCAGTTTTCAGTTTTTCCGGTTCATATGCCATAAACAGCAAAATGTTGGTATCTAGCAGCAGTTCCATTAAGAACATTTCCCGTCGAACATATCAACAATTTCGGCGCTGTTCATATCGTCAAAATTGGCGGGAACACTCCCTTTTCCTTTGAGGAAGCCTAGTTTTCTCTTGGGCTTCTCTTCTCTGTAAGCAACAACTTTAACCAGTGCATGACCATTTTTGGCGATCACAACTGGCTCTCCAGTGCGGGCTACTTTCTGAACAATTTTTGATAGGTTGGTTTTCGCATCGTAGATGTTAATCTGTTCCATAACATCACCTCTTGATGTTTTTATGTACACAATTTAAGAATATTTATTTTTATTAGTCTAGTCAAGTTGATTAGACCAAATCTCACTTGGTGTGTACATTTTTAATTCACTTCCACGTTGCTAAATAGCAGCGACTGATGACGTGCTATGGCTAAATTTTTAGAAATAACTATACGCCATAACAAAAAAATCAGCTGGTCAGTTTGACTAGCTGATTCTCTTTCTTATCCTTTAATTCATTCTGTTACTTCTTCGCTGCTTTCGCTGCCGCCCTCAGCTCAGTTACGTTCTTACCCCCAATCCCCCAGTTATCTGTTTCCACTTCGTCAATGATCACAAAAGTCGTGGCAGGATTTTTCCCAAGTACATCCACCAGCAATTGGGTTGCACCTTCAATCAGTTTTTGTTTCTGTTCAGCGGTTGCACCTTCGCGGGTAATTCTGATGTTCACAAATGGCATAAAATGACTCCTTTTTTGATTTGTTATGAAATGCTTCTGATGAAGCATTCCCGCTTTGATACGGGAATGTAGGTACAGCAAAAAAACAGTCTAGCTTTTTGATATGCGGTTATTGCTCTGGTTTCTTCTCTTCTGCGGTCGCAATCCACGCGGCACAAAACAACGTCAGCCGGGCGAAGAAATAGAAGAATGCCATTAAACCAATGACGGAACCAAAAGCAGCGCCAGAAGGGGAACTGGCAAGGCGTGGCAGCATCATGGTCATAATATATTTGATAACTTCAAATCCAATGGCTGCCATTAACGTACCTTTGAACAGCGCTTTTCTTTCAGGCCGATGGCGCGGCAAGATCCACAGTATCCATAGGAATAACAAATAATTGGCAGAAATGGAAATAGTCATGCCAATTGATGTCCATGCAGGACGGAGCCATTCTATGCCTTCCAATCCGAGGGCATGGACGATGGTCGCTTGGGCAGAGCCTGAAATGGAAGTCAGCGATAGCGTCATCACCAAAGCAAAAAGAAGGCCGAATAAAGAGAAAAAATCGCGAATGTATTGAAAGTAAATTTTTTCTTTATCTTCATGATTGCGTTCCCAAATATCACGGGATTGAGCGAGGATCGCTTCGCGCAAATTTCCCACCCAGTTCAGACCCGAATAGAGGGCGATTGCCAAACCGGTCAGGCCGACAGTTGTTCTTTGGTTGACCGCAGTGTCTACACTGTTTTTTAACGTGTTGGCGAGGGCGGGATCACTGATGCTATTGGCGATGCCATTGATCAAGCGTGCCAGCAAGTCCGGATTGGATGCCAGCACAAAACCTGCAATGGCAAAAGAGAGCATCAGGATCGGAATCAGGGAGAGAAAGGAAAAGTAGGTAATCGCAGCACCAAACTGGCTACCCATGCGATCGTTGAAGCGTTGTGCTGCCCGGATCAAGTGGGCAATAAAAGGAATACGGCGGATAGCGTTGCCAATGCGAATCGTCACGGAAAGCGCTTTTTTACTGCCATGTAGCCCTTTCGCTAATGGGGTGGGGATTCTCCCTATACCGGATTGTTCCCTGTTTTTATGGTCAATTGGCATTACATCCTCTTAAATCTAGTTTCGACTATCATTACTCGTTGTATATTTCATAAAATACATATTTATTGAAATATATAGCTGTTGAAGCACGTGTCTCTGAAATCCATTCTTTATATATGTATGGGAAAAAAGAGTAACAGGCAAAATGGAAAAGGCAACAAGGGAAGGGAAGCGAAAAAATACGGTAGCCAAATGATTGGCTACCGTATTGAAGATCAATTGTGGATCATGATGATCAATCTAATTGACGACCTTTAACTTCGCTGCGGATAGTTGGAAGTTCAGTGTCGTGGTTTTCATTTTTCACAAAAGGTACTTTGCCAGAGAAAATATCTTTTTGTGCAGAGGCAGCTAGGCCGATGATGGAATCTGGTGCGTTAACGCCCAAATTTCTGCCCTTGTCGTATCCTGTCACAGATTGCTGATTAATTTGCTGGGTATTCACAGTGACGGGCCCCTGTGCACTGTCAATTTTGCTGCCTACTAAATACGTTGTTCCGGAAATATCCAGATTAACGCCTTGAGTGCCGTTCAGCGTTGTTTGTTTACCTACTGCTTCACGATCGAGCGTATCGTAATTGCCTTTGAGTTTGCCATTGAAGCCCTTGAACGCTGCTGTCAATCGGTCTTTCAAACCCGGTGCCTTACCATTGGCATTATCGGTTGCGGCATTTACTGATGAACCTTCTGCTGCGGTAGGAACAGCCTGTTTAGACGGGTTATCGCCTTTGACGGTTTTGCTATAACCCAAGCCAGCATCCAGTCCTGCATTCAAGCTGTGGGTACTGTCTTTGAGGCTTTCAACATTGAAATTGCCGCCGACTTTACCGGTGACTTGATCTGCTGTCACATTCGCGCCTTTGAGTGAGGTGTCGCCTGCACTGGTCAACGTAACATTGCCACCAGAAACTTGGGTGTTACGGTGCGTTGTCTGATCCAGACGGTTGACCCCGAATTTTAATTCACCGCCAATGTTATATTTATTGTCGACGATACGGTCAGCGGCTGCGGTATTGCCTGTTGCAGAATTATCGCCGGCAGTGTTGTTTGCTGCGCTGTTACCACCTTCGTTGTTGCGAGCCTTGGAAGAGAACCCTCCTTTAGCTTTAGCACCGGCATTCCAACCATTGGCATTATCTGTATCTTGAGCTGAAGTCAGATCGATTTTCCCGCGTTGGGCAGTTAAGTCTACCTGTTTGCCGGATACATTTGCGCCTTGTAATGCCAGATTATTGCCCGCATTCAGGTTGACACCTTGTCCACCAGTAATAGCACTGGTCTGAGCCGTGGTTTTATTCTGATTGCTGGTGTTATAACCGCCACCGAGGCTGGCATCAAAATTCTTGCCATCCGGGTTGGTTCCTACTGTCAGGGAAATTTCCCCATTATAACCGGTGTTTTTTTGCTCGTTACGGTTGGTAGCCTGATTGAACTGGATATTTCCGCCAGCATCAACGTTGGTTGCGCCTTTGCCCGCATTCATTGATGTGCCTTGGTAACGTGCATCTCTGGTTACTTGGACATTAATGCCGTTTTGGGCATTAATGCTGCCGGTGACTGCGTTGGAATTGCTGTTGGATGTTTCCTTATGGCTGCCATTACCTTTACCGTTGACGGAAATATCTGCACCTGTGGTGGTGTAAACACGGAGACGTGCATCGCCAGTGGTATCAGAAGATTGGCTGTTCTGGCTGTTTACAGCCGCTTCACTGGTATGGCTGCCAGCGGTCAGTGATACGCCGCCTTTATTGGCTTGATATTGCGTGCCCTGATCGTAAACGTCACCATTTGTTGTCACTTTGATATCGCCAGCTTTAACTGAAGTGACTACGGCATCGGATTTATGGTTATTGGTGTAATGGCTGTTGCCATTCATCTCCAGTTCAATACCTACGTTAGGCAAACCTGTTTTCGAAATGGCAGTGTCCAGCTTCTTGTCTGAGGCAGCTTTGGCTGTTTTTTCGATTGGGCGGGTTGTTGCACTGTAATCGGCTGTAGCACTGATTTCACCTCCTACCTGTAATTGATTGGTAGAGCCGGATTCAGTATTGGCTGTTGCCACATTTTTAATGCTGCCGGCATTGGCCTGATAAGTACCCTGTACTTGATGGTCAGTGCCCTGTTGCTTCAATTCACCCATTGCATTCAGGTCAAGGTTGCCGGTGACCTGCGTTTTTGTCACTGTTGCGGTTGTCCGGTTCTGGGACTGACCATTGCGGTTATGGGCATCTTCAACACCGCTGCCGAATTTGTCCATGCCGCCGGTGATAAACACGCTGCTATCGACTTTTTCTTGTGACGTTGAGGTTGAAGTGCTCTCTTCACCCGCCAGCAGAGAAACGTTGTTTCCGGTGATTTTTGCATCACCTTTTGTTGTCACTAAATTGGCACCCGTGGCTGTGACATTTTTGCCGGCATTCACGGTGAGATTGCCACCGTTCAATTCTGATGGTCGTTGCGTTGTATTTTCGTTTTGCTGTTTATCAAGAGTATGTACGAAACCTACCCCAGCACGGTATTGCTTATCTTTTGCCTCCTTAGCGTAATACTGCCAGTCAAGATTGGTTTTCTCCTGTTGATACTGATTTTTCTCGCCATAATTCAGGATATTGATATTACCCGATGTGTTCAGTTGCAGTTCACCGGCACTTTTCACCAGACTGCCAATCACATTGATATCTTTATTGCTGAGTAATTGCAGGTTTGTATCGGAAACCAAATGACTGCCGGAAGATTTCTGCTGCTTATTCTTTTCTTGATTGGTATTTTTGGTGATGTTGAAGATCGTTCCTTTTCTTTCATCCACTTCTTTATAAGTGTGGCTGACCGCATTGTCGATCGTTAATTGACCATCATTGGCTTTAACATAGGCACCTTTCTCGGCTTTGACTTTACTGCCTGTAATCGTGACACCATTCATGCCAGACAGCAGTAAATGCCCACCCGCCGTAACTTCGGAAATATGGTGAGTTTCTGATTTATCATGGTTATCTTTCTTGCTGCCACCGGCAACACCGCCCCAATAGGTTTTATCCTTCTCAAGGACTTGGTCATTAACCAGAGATTGAACGTCAATATTGGTTTGCTGACCGGCAGAGACAATCAGATTATTACCGGAATGAATATGAGTACCCGTAATGTTGACATTGCCGCCTGCTTCAATACCTATATCACCACCTGCATTCAATTCATTGCCGACGCTTCTCTGAGCCGTATTGGCCTTGTTCCAGTGACCGGTTTGCAATGACAGAGAATGGTTCTTTTTATAACCCTTCTCTGTGGTCATCTCTGATTCCACCAACCCTGCCAGTTTCACATCCTTTTCGGCAGATACGGTCAGTTTATTACCCGCATTGATTTTACTGCCAAGGACTTCTGCATTACCTTCACTGGCTTTCAGATGAACGTCTTGACGAGCATTAATGGTGTTGCCTTCATACTGATATTTTTCACTTTCATTGGTAACATCATATCGCCAGAGCAATTGCCGTTGATTGTCCGTGCTTCTGTCAAGCTGGTGGAGTTCTTGCCCATCCAATTTAAGATCGGCGCCGGTCAGGCTGACATTATCCCCATCAATATCAGTGGCTACTACACGATTGTGTTGTTTGGCATCCAGCTTAATGTTCTTGCCTTCCAACAGGGTACGGGCAACAGATTCACTGATTTGTTTTTTCTGGATACCAACGCCCTTGAAATGGTCTTGGTTGTTATCACTGCCGGGAGTACCTGAAATGGATTGATTCAGGCGTCCCCGAGACAGCAAATTATTAGCCTGTAAAGTAATATCACCCCCTTTCAAGGCTGCCGCTTCCAGTTTTATATCGCCGTAGGATTCAATATCAATACCTTCATTAGCGGTCATTTTGCCTTGTAGATTCACACCACTGCCTTCCGCAGTATTCAGAATACGAATACGTCCGGCCTGCATACTGCCAAGATAGTAGCTGTCGAGTGCAGTGATATTCTCCTGCTGTGAAGCCAAAACGCGGCCATCGGCTGAAACTTGGTTGTTACCCGTCGTGATATTGATCGCTTTTGAGGCAATGACTTGTTGGCCATTGCTATCAATTTTAGGTGCGATCAAATTCAGTACGTTACTGCGGGATAAGCCACTGTTGCCGATCTTCAGGGCATTCTGGTTATCAAAAGTGCTGAATCCCTGCAACACGCCATTTTCGACCAGTGGGTTACCAACAACCAGTGCTGCCTGATTTGTATTGATAAAACCGCAGCCATTACAGGTAATACCGTTAGGGTTTGCCAGTACATAGTCGGCGGCTATACCAAATATTTCTTGCTCCCCGAGTAAGAAAGACGGGTTACGGCTAATCACCTCATTTAATATCACGCTGGCAACCTGCCCATTCAGGTTGCTGTTGGCTGATAATTCACCTGCCAATTGTGATGGTCCATTAACTAATGAGTTATTTAATACCGCCCCCATTTGATCAACGTTGTAATCCTGATATTGGTTATGTGATAACCCTGATTCAGAAGGCGCGACAATATTTATTACTGTCGCACCCGTGTCAGCCTGGATAACATCCGGGCGATGTGCTGTATCACCTCCCGGAATAATACCGTTTGCAAAACTGACCGAACAAGTTGCCAGGATAATTGCCATAGATGCGGCGAGTTTTCCTGTGGAAGAGAGTTTAAATACTTTGTTTTTCATATAATTACCTTTAGTTACTTTCTTTATTGCCATGAGCAGTGCTCTGGGGATGGATAATCCCCAAAACTGGCTGCGTTAAAAAAACGTCAAATGGTGCGAAAAACTAAAAAGTGTAAGTAAAGCGGGTTAACAGTTGCATAGGTTCATCCGTGTTCCTATTTTGATGGGAGAGCAATTTGCCTCGGCTTACTTCTATATCGGCAAACAGTTGCTGATAGCGCAGTGTCAGACCAGCACTTAATCCGGCACTACTTTGCCAGCCATTCTGGTTGCTTTGTCTGCTATTCTGACTGCGATGGTTTTTGATCTGTCCGATATCCACACCTGTATGCAGTGACAGTGAGCCGTTAGATATCGGTATTGAGTGGGAAAGCGTATTCCTCAGATACCAGCCGTTATCGCCTGATGACACATTTTTGCTGAATCCTCGTACAGTATTGCGGTCGGTCACATTAATCCACTCAACACCCGGCAGCCCGTTCGGGCTGTACTGGGCGTAAAGTTGGCTATTAAAATGGTAAGGCTTATCAAAGAGCTTGAAACGTTGCTGCAAATTTGCTGATAACTTACCTTTGGTAAATCGTTTGTTCAGACTGGAGCTGGAGGTTTGAGCACCAAACCACGGCATTCCCTGTTCAATACTCATATCAAGGGAGATCAACCCTGCGGGAATAAGCCGTAAGTGATTAACCCCTAGTTCGAATATGCTCAATGTCTGGCTACTGACGGCGATTTTGCCGTCTCCGAAATAGTTGTTGTAATTCTTATAAACCAATTGGGCGTGTAGGGTATCGATCTGATATTGATTGCGATGGAACACCCAATCGGTACGCATTCCTGTTTGTTTTGAATTTCCGTGTATTTTGACCGAATGTATCTGTAAGTGTGGATGGCCGGTATATTGGGAATAGCTGTTGAATCCGCTGACAGTAACGGCGCCGTAAGGGATCGAATAAAACAGGGTATAGGCACGGTTGTACTGGTGATTGGGTTTATCAATCGTGCTGCTGCCACTGAGGCTGGCAAAGTCAGATAATCCCAGTGGGCTGTCTACACTGGCATTAAGCCGCGTAATCCATTTCCCGGTGCTTTTTTGCCCGTAATTATCGGTTGTGGTGGTTATTCTCCACGGGGCGGAATGCCGATTGTGCAGTTTAACGATGGAGCCACCATTGACTGTACCGGGCAGAATATCGAGCGTGGTTTTGTTTGAGCGCAGACGATTCGCCTGATCCAGACCCTGATCAAGTTGATTCAGGTTCAGTGGTTTGTTTGTCAGGTTCGGGAAGAGCGTCTGGCTATTGATCCAGCGATCACTGCCTTCTACCGCTTCAACAAAACCTTCAACCACGTTGATCCCCAGTTCGCCATTGGGGTTGGGGGGAATAAATTGCACCCGCGCGGTAATATAGCCTTTGGCAATATAAAGGTTAGTTATTTCTGCTGATAGCTTATTAATCTCATTGCTGGTGATACAACTCTCGGGCAGTGCGCTGAGCGTATTCAGGTCACTCAGAGAAAGTAGAGTAATGCCCTGAAGATAAACGCTGTTGATAGTCAGGCACGGAGGTGCATCCACCAGTACAGGGGAAACTTTTTGTGGTGACACGCTATCGGTACGATTGATTAACCCCTGATGGCGTCGTTCTTCAATTAACTGATCTATTTCCCTCGAGCTGTCCTGTAAGGTTCTTCTCGTTTCATCTGTAGGGAGAATAGAGGACATCACATCAGGTGATGCGTTTACCTGAAGTGCCGTACCTAATAAGATGAAAATTGCTGTCCTTTTAATCATGGGAGTACCCAAATGACAATAGTTGATGGAAAAAGTATCGTGTTGGGTTAGGATTAACCTTCCTGGTTTATTAATTAATCATTAAAGCATAGAAAATATTTTATTTTGCACTGATTCATGGTTGCTTTTTGTTCTGATCTATTATTTGTAGTTATAAATTTACTTTAGTGGCTTATAATAACTCGAGTTGGTTATTTTCCATATTATTATTAAGGACATAAATTAAATTTAATTTGGCTTTAATTAAAATGACCGTTTCACTTTGTGTTTTACCGTTTCGCTTTGTGCTGTTTATTTGAAAGTTTTGCTTATGTCATATTAATGAAAGGGTTTTTAGGGAGAAGGGTAAAAAACATGAGGCAAGGCATTTATTTATCATTAGATGATTTATTGTTCATTAATAACAACTGTAATTATGAATTCATTCACCTTTATTCATTGTAAAAATAATTACTACATAAAAATCTGACAGTGGGAAAAAAGCAGAAAAACAAATATAAGAGAGAAAAAGGGGAATTAAATTAAATTAGCAGGGCAATTAAGAAATATCTGATTGAATCAGCCAATGAATAATATTCATTGGCTGAAAGGTTATTACTTAATACTTAATGAATAAGATATTAAGCAACAATTGGCGCGCGCCAGTCGTCAGAACCAGAAGTACCAGCAGTAGTGTGTTCCCACTCGATCTTACGGTAAGAAAGAGAAACACGAACCAACTGAGTGAACTCAGATTTTGCTGGGTCCTGGCAGTGTGGCATTTTGCAGTCGATATCAACGATAGTTGAATCTACCAATTTAGTAGTGAAGAAATGCTCTTGTTTACCTTCGATAGAGGTACGGTACCATTTCAACTCTACAGTTGTCAGCATTTCGCCAGAAGCTAATGCGTTGTAAAGCAGAGGAACTGCTTTATTCAATGCAACGGTAAAGCGGAACGGTTTGTGCGCACGCTGGCCAGAAGGTTGTCCAGACTGTGGATCAGTCGGAACAGTAACGATGTGGTCAAATTCTTGAACCAGCATTTCGTCTTCGTGACCTTGAACAAAGATATTACCTACGGATTCAGCAGTGAATGCGCCAGCGGTAATATTGCCCTGAGTTTTACCATTGATGGAAATATAACATGGAGTTGGCATATGAATATCCTATAAAATTTTACCAATATTAGTGTAAGTGTTCGTTCCTTGCGTGATTATCCCATTTATGAATCAAATGAAATTATCGCTTGCCAAACACTCGGGGCGAATAATAAAGCTGAAATTGTCTAATGCAAAGTCATTTGAAAAATGCAACTCGCACTCTAATTCAATGACAAATAAAAATTTTATAATCATTGCCGTTGTAAAATTTATGGCTGAGTTTTTATAAACAATAAGCTTGTTAAACTGGTTATAAAATGTCCTTTGATTTCTTCATTGTTTTAATTGCATGATATATAAG
>NZ_LFCV01000089.1 GCF_001037465.1 Xenorhabdus khoisanae | reverse complement strand
GATTATTTAGGTTAGGTTTCAATGTCAAAAAAGTTGAATTATTTTTTTAAAAAATTTAATTATTTTTTGAAATTATAATGTTATATATTTAGCTGCGTGATTTTTATGGGAATGTCATAAATACAATCAAATAAGATAAAAGCCATAATGTTTTTTATTTTCGCTTTGGTTATATCTTATGAGTTTTTATTCTATATTTTTTTATTTTTTTGTTTGTCTATATAAAGAAGCAAGTGAGTTGGTATTTTATAAATATAAGTATTTACGTTCTGCCAACGTAACTTTTGTTGGCTATAGTGTAGATGTAATAAATTAGGAAAGAGTTATGGAACATTTTGACATAGAGAAAGTGTCGAATAAAATTCTGCATGAATTGTTACAATATAGGCGTCGTTTCCCGGGATCTGAACATTCGCTTCAATATGAAGAAAAGAGAGTTTCAGAAGTTCAGCTACCGCGTATTCGTGCATTTGTGGAACAGGGAAAGCCCATCGAGTGCATTTTGCCTGCGTTTCCGACAAAATCACCAAATCCCCGCAAAGTATTAGGTAAGATGCCTGATATGGCGGAAAAGTTATCATTAATTTTTTTAAATTCGCTTTGCCAGCGTATTCAGCTTTATTACCCGCCTGGAGCAAATATTGTTATTTGTTCTGATGGGCATGTATTCAGTGATCTTATTCGGGTTGATGATAACACCATTACTCATTATCAATTGGAAATTGAAAAGTTACTGCAAGAATTAGGTGCAACTCATCTTTCAGTTTTTAATCTCGGCAATGTTGAATCACTCACGCAATATACCAATGATTATGATCAACTACGTGAGTTATTGGTGAGTCGTTATGCCTCTTCAATAGAGGTGATTAAGGAAACACTTAAAGAAAACGAAGAAGGTGTTCAATTATATCGGGCTATTACACGTTTTCTTTATGAGGATAGTTTATTGCCAGAATACACAGGATCGAAAAATGCGTTGCAAAAAGATGCACGCCAGCGATCTGCTGGGGTTATTCAGCGTAGTTGGGCTTGGGGGAACCTGCTTGCGGAGCAATTCCCATTGGCCATTCGTCTCTCCATTCATCCACAACCTGTAGACAGCATCAAAATTGGCATTCATATGATGCCGACCCGGGATGATTGGCTGACACCGTGGCATGGTGTGGCTGCCAACATTAATGGACAGTTCGTGCTGATGAAAAGTGATGAAGTGAAACGGATGCAGGGACAACTGATCGAAATTCGTGGTGTGCCAAGCCATTACGTGATTAATGGGATACCTGAAGAAAATCAACAAACAAACCCTCTAAAGGCAGCACAGGCAGAATGACACTGTGATATACCAAATTTGAGAGAAAGAATCATGAATACATATGAACTTGATTGCAATATTGAAGTGGTAAAACCGTTTGGGCTGCTGATTACACCTAATTATCCTGACCAGGATATCAGCACATTGCAGATTGATGCCCTGCGTGAATTGGCCCGCACTCATCTGTTGGTTGTGTTGCGTGGCTTCCGGTCTGGTTTTACGGATAAAGAGAAGTTGACCGAATATTCCCGCCGCTGGGGTGAAATCATGATGTGGTCATTTGGTGCGGTATTGGATGTTATGGAACATCCTGAACCCTCTGATCATGTTTTGGACAGCGGTAATTTACCGTTACATTGGGATGGAATGTACAGGGAGACAATCCCTGAATTTCAGATATTTCACTGCGTGGCTGCACCAGAGGCTGCTCAGGGAGGGCGAACCACTTTCGTCAATACTGAAAAATTAATTGTCGATGCCAGCGATGACGAGCGCACCAAATGGAAAGATATAACGATTACGTATCGCACAAGTAAGGTGACACATTATGGCGGAGAAGTTGTTTCACCGCTGATTTGTCCCCATCCGGATGGTAAGCGATGGGTACTCCGTTACAATGAACCGATGAATAAAGAAGATGAGAAATATGCCGATCATCATGCTTTAGTTATGCACGGATTATCACAGGAAGAGCAGGAAACACTGGAGAAAGCGCTATACGAGCGGTTATATGATCCGCGTTATTTATATTCTCACCAATGGCAGTCCGGCGATATTGCCATCAGCGATAATTTTACTTTATTACATGGACGTGAAGCTTTTATTTCCCGCTCTCCTCGTCATATCCAGCGGGTACATATTCATGGCGAACCTGTATGTGAAAACCACAGTTTTCGCACTATTTCAGTATCAGATTCGAATTAAGTAAAAGTTGCTTTAAAGGAGTTTTGATCAATGTCTCGTATTGTCTTAGCCGTTGTTGCAACCCCAGGCCATGTTTTTCCAATATTTACTATTACGGAGCATTTAATCGGGCAGGGTCATGATGTAACGATATTCACTGGTTCTCTTTTTCAACAGCAGGCAGAAGCGTTGGGAGCCAGTTTTGTTCCTTTCGATAAGCAAGTGGATATTGATTATCGTTGTCTGGAAAAACACTTCCCTGAACGGGCAGAGTATTCTCCCGGAAATACCCAGATGGCTCTGGCAGTGAGGCAGTATTTTGCAGCTCCTATCCCTGTGTTGTCCAGCCAATTGATGCAGGTACTTGAAGAAGAACAAGCTGACCTTTTGATTATCGACAATACATTTTATTCAGCACTGCCATTATTGCAGAAATCGGCTGGTGAACGTATTCCTGTGATTGCCATTGGTGTTACGCCACTGTCGTGGTCATCAAGAGATACTATATTCTGGGGGCCTCGCATCCCGCCTGAATTGTTACCCGCCGATTTAACTCGTGAACAATTGGTGGATGAGGAAACACAACAGTTGATCAGACAAGTCAGGGAAGCCTTTAATCAGGCACTGGCTGCTGTAGATTGTCCGCCTCTGACCAGAGATCACAATGATGTTTTGATGAGCGGTGTGGATCGTTTCTTGCAACTGGCAACTCAGTCATTTGAATTTTCCCGTGATGATTTGCCTGAAACGGTGGAGTTTATCGGATCATTGGGTGTGAAAGTGGAGGATGATAACACTCAGATAAATTGGCCGGATGAAAGCCTGCCGTTGATTCTGGTGACTCAGGGAACACTGGCAAATGTTGATTTTAGCCAGTTGTTGTTGCCTGCATTGCGTGCACTGGCAAACTTGCCAGTTCGGGTCTTGGCGATTACAGGCGGTCGTTCTTTTGACAAACTGGGAGAAGAAATTCCGGAAAATGCCAGGGTGGTGGAATATCTCAATTTTGAACATTGGCTTCCTCGTGCATCAGTTTTCATTACTAATGGGGGTTATGGTTCACTGAATTCCGCTATTCGTCATGGTGTTCCGCTGGTGGTTGCAGGAACAGGGGATGGTAAATTGGAAGCGGTTGCTCGCGTAATCTGGTCACGTTGTGGCATCAGCCTGCATACTGACACACCAAGTGAGCAACAGCTATATCAGGCAGTGACAAGGATATTATCCTCTCCTATATGGCATCAGCAGGCACAGATTATTAAGGCAGATTATGCAGCTCATAATGCTTTGGAATCGATCACACGCCATGTTGATGAATTGATTGCTCAATCAGCATGATGTGTCACTAAAGTATGATGTAGATAATCGATATCTATCGGTTATGACGCCATAAAACATGAAAACAGAACGCGGTATATTTATTTTACCGCGTTCTTTCACGATTAAGCTTTTTCTCTCACACCTTCAACAGAAATGACTAACTCGACTTCCTGACTTTTTGGCCCCAAATCGCCTTTAATATTAAAATCTTTCAATTTGATTTTTCCGTTAGCTTCAAAGCCTGCACGGTATCCGCCCCAAGGGTCATTGCCTTCCCCGGTTAATTTGGCGTTCAGTGTTACTGGCTTGGTGACGCCATTTAATGTCAAATCACCGATGATGGTGTAGTTTTCCCCTGTTTTTTTCACCTCAGTTGACGTGAACTTAGCTTCTGGATATTTTGCCGTATTCAAAAAATCAGGGCTGCGTAAGTGCTTGTCACGCTCAGCATGATTCGTATCAACGCTGTTTGTTTTAATAATGACATTAACTTTATCTGCGGCAGGATTTTGGGCATCAAACGTGAATTTGCCGTCAAATTTTCTGAAGCCACCGTGAAGCCAGCTTATACCCAAATGTTGAATGCGAAATTCAATAAAGGCATGCTGACCGGCAGTATCGATTTTATAGTTAGCAGCCATTGCTGAGCTGGTGCCTATCAATAAAACGCCTGCTGTCAGGCCGATTAGTGCTTTTTTCAGTACAGTCTTATTAACCATGTAATAATTCTCCAAAAATTATTTCTTATCGGGATTACAACCAAACATTCTTTTTAAAGTGATATCGCGGTCAATAAAGTGATGTTTTAATGCCGCCAGCCCATGTAGTAGCGAAATCACTACAACAATCCAGGCAAAATAAAGATGGATAACACCGGCAGTATCAGCCTGTATTCCTTGTTCTGTAAGAGTGGCAGGGATTTCAAACCACCCAAAAACACTAATAGCTTCACCATCTGCGGTAGAAATCAGGTAACCGCTGATTAAAATGCCAAACAGAACAATATAGAGCGTTAAATGAACAAGTATTGAGCTGATGCGTGTAAAGAGGCTATAACTTGCCAGTGGTTTTGGTGGGGGAGAAATAAATCGCCATATGACCCGAACGGCCATGACAATGAAAAGAAATATGCCGATACTCTTATGAAGTTCCGGTGCGCGATGATACCAGGTATCGTAATAGCTTAATGTCACCATCCATAATCCAAGGCCAAACATCCCGTAAACGGCAAGGGCGACTAACCAATGGATTAAAACAGAAATATGACCAAAGCGTGTGGAAGTATTTTTTAATAGCATACTGTATCCTTATTTTTGAACAACTAAATCTACCAGCACCCTAAAAGCGTCATAAGTATTAGAGCCTGTCCAATTAGGCTATTTTATCCGCTATTTTGAATCTGGGCTGTGCTCGGAATCCTCACGTACACTATATGTACGTTCTGGTTTCTGTGTACGGCCGTGTCCAAACTGGTGGAATAATAAACGACTATCTGGAACAGGTTTTTAGTTAAAAAGTTTGTATATTATAGTAGATAAAAATTAAATTTTATTTTAGTGAATTTTAAACAAATAATTTGTTTAAGAATGTCAAAATTTATCAATGATAAAATTAAGTTATACTATTTTAGATGAAATTAAGATGAGTTTTTTGTTTTGTATATTTCTTTTGGTTATTTCTTATATCTAATCATTTTGGTTTTTGGTGTGGTTAATATAATTTTAGGAGCAATAGCTGTCAATTATGTTTTTTTTTGAGTTTCTTTATATTTGCGAATGTTTAATAATTCTTGAAAATAGAAAGATGGCTTATTATTTCATTGGGTAAATATAATTCTTATTGTTTGTCTGTTACCTATTATTAGCCGGTATAGTAATATTTTTTGTGTAGTCACATCATCTTACCACCAAAGCGAGAGAGACAATGTATACATTGTGGATAGCCAATAAAAATTATTCTTCTTGGTCACTGCGTCCGTGGATTTTACTCAAAGCGTTGGATATTCCTTTTAATGAGCGGCTTAGTTATTTTGAAGATGGTAAAAACAGCCATGAGAAATTCAAAGCATTCTCACCGACAGGGTTGGTTCCTTGCCTGATTGATGAAAATATTACGGTTTGGGATTCGTTAGCGATTGCGGAATATATTGCAGAGGATCACGCTCAGGTCTGGCCATCAGATAAAATAGCCAGAGCATGGGCGAGAAGTGCTGCGGCAGAAATGCACTCTGGATTTGCTACATTACGCCAAATTTGCTCAATGAATTGTTCCGTTCGAGCTGAGTTGCCTGAAATTACGCCTGAGTTGCAATGTGATATTGACCGAATTGATGCTCTTTGGTCAGAAGGGTTGGCTAAATTTGGCGGTGAATGGCTGGCGGGAGATAAATTTACTGCTGTTGATGCGTTTTATGCGCCAGTGGCTTTACGTGCCCGAACCTATGGGTTGAAATTTTCCGTTATTAGTCAGCAGTGGATTGATCGCATACTGAAACATCCTGCGATGGTAGAGTGGACAGAGGCTGCTATAAAAGAACCTGAAATAACGCATTAACCCACATTGTTTTATAAATCTTGTTTTATAAATCCGAAAATAATCACACAGGGTACTTTTAGTTCCCTATTTTTGATAATTCATTTATTTGGTGATTGTATGTATTTTTAATTATTTATGATTATTATAAATTGAGTGATTATTTTTATTTTATTTAAAGTTATTTTGATAAATGAGTGCTTGTTTATGTGTTTTTATGGATAATATTTTCTCATCTTTACAGAGAGGAAAGGATAAAAATGGATTGGCATGGTATTGTTTTTAGCACTGTTTTTGGTGGTGTTGTCGGTGGTATTTTTTGGTTTATGGGAAATAAAGGGCTGATTAGTAAAACAGTTTCCACTGTTATTTTCTTAGTTGCCATGTCAGGTTGGAATTTGTTTTATTTTAAGGTATTGAAAGGTCAAAATGATTCTGTCATTGATGGAATGGAGTCTGTGATGAAAAAAATTGATTTGCCTATTTTCCTTACGATTAGAGACAAAGATCCAAAAGTTTATGATGAACTTAAACAGGAAATTTTGACATTAAAGAAAGAAGGGAAGAGTAATGATGAAATAGAATTGGTAATTTTAAATAAAATTCTTGCATTGCTCGATAGCCGTTTTTTGTTTGCTCCTGATGAAAATATTATTTCTCAGGCAAGTGTGATAGTTAAACAAATGGAGTTTCTACAGCAAAAAAATGCTGAACAATGTTTTAATTTTATTTTTCCAACAATGAACGAAAATTTTTCCGATATAGAAAAAATAGCAAAATCCTTTCCAAAAGAATTGTATAAACAGCGGCTGCAAGCTGACAGAGAGATGCTGATCGCCTCTTATGATGGGAAAAAACGCCAATTTTCAGTAGAAGATGGTGAACTTGTTTTACAAGATCTGGAAACAGTGAAGTTTGATCTGGCGCAGAAATATGGTGACGATATTACTTTGTTGGAATCCCTGCAAAGTGGCAGTACTGATAAAGTAAAAAGTTGTGACATGTATATTCATATGAATAAAAAAATTCTTGAACTTCCACCAGAAAGAGCAGCTCGTTTATATCGTTATTTTGTGAGTCACTTGTAACCGGCTTCGTGCCTGTACCCAATGAATTAATAAAAAATTAATATGGATAAAAAAAAGCTCCGTGTAGGAACGGAGCGGGAATGGGTAAAAGTAGCTGGGAAAATGTAGTACAAATGTATCTTAACTCCACATCATTAAATATGAGCTAAACAAAAGAGGCATTATATTAAAAGCATCGTATTGGATTGAGATAGCGCTGTATCATTTTACAAAAATGAGGGTAATAATTTTAATGGATAAGGAAATTACTGGCGGTCAGAATACTTGGTATGGCCCATGTCGCATGGATGATCTGTGCTCAGGCCATACCAAATATTAGTTGTTGTCATTGAGCATATCCTCCATCTGTTTTTTTAATGGAAAACCGCATCCCGAATGACATCCAGCGAAGCAGGGTTCTCAATCAAGGCAATATCACTTGGCTCACGTCCTTCACAAATAGCTTGCATAGTGCGGCGAAGCATTTTTCCTGAACGAGTTTTTGGTAATTGAGTCACAAAATAGACACGTGCCGGGCGTCCAACACTGCCGATTTTTTTATCCACCAATGCCATTAGTGCTTTTTCCAACGCAGCAAAATGGTCTGCATTCTGGATTTCCCGCCCTTCCTTGAGAACAGCAAAAGCAACCGCTGTTTGTCCTTTTACTTCATCTTTGATACCAATCACCGCAACTTCTGCCACGTCTTCATGGCTGGCGATGCATTCTTCAATTTCTCGTGTTCCCAGACGATGGCCTGAAACATTAATGACATCATCAGAACGACCCAGAATAAAATAGTAACCGTCGCTGTCACGGATCCCCCAGTCAAATGTTGAGTAGACTTGTTGATCAAAACTTTTCCAGTACGTATTGATAAAACGGGTATCGTCTCTATAGATGGTCTGGATACAACCGGGGGGAAGAGGGCCTTTGATAACCAGCATTCCCTTTTCGTTAGCGCCACATTCCTGACCGGTCAGTTCGTTGATCAGCTTGACGTTGAAACCATACATAGGGAACCCTGTACTGCCAAAACGGTTTGGTCGATCGTCCAAACTGCGTGCGATTGCCATAATCGGCCAGCCAGTTTCGGTTTGCCAGTAATTATCAATCACAGGTACATTGATGGTTTCGGTAATCCAGCGGGCAGTATGTTCATCCAGCGGCTCTCCTGCCAAATAGAGTGTTTCCAGTGATGAAATATCATATTTAGCAATATAATCCGTAGGGTATTTTTTGAGGACACGGATTGCAGTTGGAGCAGAAAACATTCTGGTAACTTGGTATTTTTCGACAATTTGCCACCAAATACTGGCATCCGGGCGTATTGGTAGCCCTTCATACATGATAGTTGCCATACCCGCGATCAGAGGTGCGTAGATAATATAGGAATGCCCGACAACCCAGCCGATATCAGATGTGCAAAAGAAAACGCCACCGGCCTTACCGCCAAAAATAACATCCATGGATGTCGCCAGTGCCACGGCATAACCGCCGACATCTCGTTGTACGCCTTTGGGAGTCCCGGTTGTGCCTGACGTATAGAGCACACAGGATGTTTCATTGGATTCAAGCCATGTAACGGGAACGTTCGCAGCCAGATGTTCTTGTCGTAATGTGGCGAAATCGACATCTCTATCTTCCACCCAATTAATCTCAGCCAGCCCACGGTTTACCATCAGTACATGGCGTGGGGTATGATTGGCCAACTCAATGGCTTCATCCAGCAGCGGTTTATAGGGGATGATTTTACCTCCGCGTGAACCGGCATCCGCAGAAACAACCAGAGTCGGCTCAGCGTTATCTAATCGGGTGGCAAGACTATGGGAAGCAAAGCCGCCAAATACCACCGAATGAATTGCACCAATGCGTGCGCAGGCCAGCAAAATAAACAGGGCTTCGGCCACCATTGGCATATAAACAACGACGCGATCGCCTTTTTTTACACCGAGTGACAGCATTATGGCGGCAGCTCGGTTCACTTCCTGATGTAACTCCTGATAGGTGAAAACGCGCTCACTGCCCGTCTCGGTTGAAATGGCAATCAGCGCCTTAGCATCGGGTTGACTTTCCAGCCAGCGATCCAATGCGTTATAGCAAAGATTAGTTTTACCCCCGCAGAACCAACGGGCAAAGGGAGGATGACTGTGATCGAGAGCTTGCTCAAAAGGCTGTTGCCAATGTATCCGTTTGGCTTGTTCAGCCCAAAAGGCATTGGGATCATCAATCGAATGCTGATAGAAATTTTGGAATGACATAATCTCTCCTCGCGTTATGCAGATGAGAGGCGGTTTCTGGAGCCAGAACCGCCAATGGCCATGCCTTTCATCATTTCAAGCTGCTGTTTTTTTAGTTGTGATGCAGCTTAAAATTAATTGGATATATATAGATTATATAACGTACAAATCGAGGTATTCGTTCACAGGAATATCTTTCAATGACATGAAGTCAAGAGATACCGCCAGAATTTTTTGTTGTTGCTCTTTCGGGAATTGACGCGCCAGATTAGTTTTAAATTTTTCTTCTAACAGCGGGATGCCATCTTTTCGGCGGCGAGCGTGCCCAATCGGGAATTCGACCTTCACTTCATCAAGCTGAGTTCCATCGGTAAATACCAGAGTCAACGCATTGGCAATAGAGCGTTTTTCAGGGGCATGATAATCACGGGTAAAATCAGGATCTTCGACGCAGATTATTTTTTCCCGTAAGGCATCAATGCGAGGATCAACGGCGATATCATCCTCATAATCCGCTGCTGTCAGGCGGCCAAAAATCAGTGGGATGGCAACCATATATTGAATGCAGTGGTCCCTGTCTGCCGGATTGTTCAATGGGCCTTGTTTATCGATGATTCTGATGCAGGCTTCATGGGTGCGGATAGTGATTCTGGCGATGTCTTCAACACATTTTCCAAGTTTTTTCAGTTGTTGATGCAGGCTCATTGCCGCTTCTACGGCGGTTTGTGAGTGGAATTCTGCGGGAAAAGAGATTTTAAACAGCACATTTTCCATCACATAAGAACCATAAGGACGCTGGAATTTGAATGGCTGACCATTGAACAGAACATCATAAAATCCCCATGTTTTTGCTGTTAATACGGAGGGGTATCCCATTTCGCCCTTTTGCGCCATCAATGCCAGACGCACTGCGCGGGAAGTGGCATCTCCCGCCGCCCAGGATTTGCGGGAGCCGGTATTGGGGGCATGGCGGTAGGTTCTCAGGGATTGTCCGTCAACCCAAGCCAATGAAACTGCATTTAAGATTTCCTCACGCGTCAAACCCAGCATTTGAGCGACTACGGCCGTGGAGGCGATTTTGACCAAGACCACATGATCCAGCCCGACTTTATTGAAGGCATTTTCCAATGCCAGACAGCCTTGAATTTCATGCGCCTTAATCATGGCTGTCAGTACATCCCGCATAGTGAGAGGCTTTTCTCCTTGGGCAACCGCATTTCTGGATAACCAGTCGGCAGTGGCAAGGATGCCGCCAAGATTATCAGAAGGATGTCCCCACTCAGCCGCCAGCCAGGTGTCATTAAAATCCAGCCAGCGAATCATTGCACCAATGTTGAATGCAGCCTGAACAGGATCGAGCTGAAATTGAGTTCCCGGTACGCGAGCACCATCAGGCACAATCGTTCCCGGCACAACAGGCCCCAATAGTTTTGTACAGGCGGGATATTCCAGCGCTTCCAATCCGCAGCCCAAGGTATCTAGAAGGCAATGATGGGCTGTGGCGTAAGCAATCGGGGATGTTATGACGTAATCCATGACATAATCCACAATATCCACAATCACCTGATCGTAATCAGGACGGTTGTTAACAACAGAGGTAGACATAATTAATCCTTAAGTCATTATTTGTAAATTAAGCTATTTACGTTGATCAATCGGTATAAATGTCAAATTCTCAGGGCCGGTATAGTTAGCCGAAGGACGAATAATTTTGTTATCAATGCGTTGTTCAATAATATGTGCCGCCCAACCGGAAGTACGGGCAATGACAAACAGTGGAGTAAACATGGCCGTAGGGACGCCCATCATGTGATAGGACACCGCAGAAAACCAATCGACATTCGGGAACATTTTTTTGTTATCCCACATGACAGATTCGATTCGGTCTGCGATGTCATACATCTGAGCTGTACCTGCTTCTTGAGAAAGCTTCAGGGAAATCTCTTTAATCACCTTATGGCGAGGATCAGAAACGGTATAAACCGGATGACCAAAACCGATGATGACCTCTTTTCTCTCCAGACGGGTAAGAATATCGGCCTCAGCCTGATCTGGCGTGTCATAACGCTGCTGGATTTCAAATGAAACCTCATTGGCCCCACCATGCTTTGACCCGCGCAGGGCACCAATGCCCCCGATAATAGCAGAGTAAGTATCTGATCCTGTGCCGGCAATCACACGGCTGGTAAAGGTGGAAGCATTAAATTCATGCTCGGCATACAAGATTAAAGAGGTGTGCATTGCCTTTTCCCATGATTCACGCGGTTTTTGACCATGCAGGAGATGGAGAAAATGCCCGCCAATGGAATCATCATTGGTTTCAACTTCAATGCGGCGTCCATTATGGCTGTAGTGATACCAATAAAGTAGTATCGAACTGAGCGATGCCAGCAAGCGATCTGCGATATCACGGGCGCCTGTAACGTTATGATCTTCTTTTTCCGGCAGGGTACAACCCAGAACAGAGACCCCCGTGCGCATCACATCCATCGGGTGCGCTACTGCCGGCAAAGCTTCCAATGCAGCTTTAACGCTACTGGGCAGGCCACGCAGGGCTTTTAATTTGGCTTTATAGGATGTTAATTCTGCGCGGGAAGGGAGTTTATCGTGGATGAGCAGATAGGCTATTTCTTCAAACTCACAACGGGCAGCCAAATCGAGAATATCATAACCACGGTAATGTAAATCGTTACCGTTTTTCCCTACTGTACAAAGCGCTGTGTTGCCTGCTGTAATGCCGGAGAGGGCAACGGATTTTTTCGGTTTTAATGCAGTTGTTTCAGGAGATCCCGCTGTTATATTCTGTTGATTCATGAGTATCACCTTTGCTATTTTTTCTGAGAAAACAGGGCGTCCAGTTTTCGTTCAAAAGCGTAGTAGTTGATGCTTTCATAAAGTTCATTACGGGTTTGCATCATATCGATGACGTTCTTTTGTGTGCCATCGCGACGCAAAGAGGCATAGACCTGCTCAGCCGCTTTATTCATAGCCCGGAATGCAGATAGTGGGTAGAGGGCAATGGCGACACCGACACTTCTCAATTCTTCGACAGTAAAGAGTGGTGTCGCACCGAACTCGGTAATATTCGCTAAAATGGGAACCTGAGTTCTGGATGAAAATTCCTTATACATAGGCAGTTCTGTGATAGCTTCCGGGAACAGCATATCCGCGCCTGCTTCAATATAAGCCGCAGCTCTTTCGAGGGCGGCATCCAGCCCTTCCACTGCGAGTGCATCGGTGCGGGCCATAATGACGAAATCCGCATCGGTACGGGCATCAACGGCAGCCTTGATGCGGTCTACCATCTCCTCTTTAGAAACAATTTCCTTATTTGGGCGATGACCACAACGTTTAGCACCGACTTGATCTTCAATATGAATTCCCGCAGCACCTGCTTTAATAATAGAACGAACGGAGCGGGCGACATTAAATGCAGAAGAACCGAATCCGATATCGGCATCCACGAGCAACGGTAAATCACAGACATCTGTAATGCGGCGGATATCAGTTAATACATCATCCAACGTAGAGATGCCCAAATCTGGCAGCCCCAGTGAGCCTGCTGAAACACCACCACCTGAAAGATAAATGGCCTTGTAACCTGCTCTTTTCGCAAGCAATGCATGGTTTGCATTGATGGTTCCGACCACTTGTAACGGAGATTCGGCTTCTATTGCTTGACGAAAAGCCAAACCGGCAGAAGAAAATGCCATACATAACCTCACTGTTACTAAAATGAAACCAATTTGTATTGTTTTGTTATTAAAGCAAGGTTGATGCCAAAAATTTAAAATAAGATGAAAAATCAAGGAATAATATGATTAAAGTGATATTTTTTTATTTTTAATCAAATGGATATGTGGTTTCTGTTTTATGGTGTGATGGCTGGTTTCCTGTTGGTTATAATGTATACTCGTTTCATTTTGAATCGTTTATGTTTCATATGTGTTTCACTCTTGATAGATGAAACATTAGGTGAAATTAATGGTTGGATTGCACTCATTGAAAGAAAAATGGGGGAAATATGGCGTCAGTACATGCAGGTGAGCGTGATAACAGTAAACCCGTGATCTGGACCGTCTCCGTTTCCAGACTTTTTGATCTTTTTCGCGATATTACGCCGGAATTTGATCATCAGGCTGATATCACCCCGATTCAATTGGGTTTTGAACGTGCAGTGCAACATATTCGCAAGCGTTTGGAAACAGAACATTGTGATGCTGTTATTTGTGCGGGTTCTAATGGCGCATATTTGAAAAGCCGCTTATCTGTGCCTGTGATTATCGCGAAAGCCAGTGGGTTTGATTTTATGCAGGCATTGGCCCGTGCCTGGCAAATTAGCTCCCGGATTGGCGTCATTACTTACCAAAATCCCCAACCTGTATTAGAAGAATTTCAGCAGAGCTTCAACTTGCGTATCGAACAACGCAGTTATGTGACGGAAGAAGACGCCAGAGCACAGGTAAATGCTTTGAAAGCGATGGGTATCAAAGTCATCGTTGGTGCAGGGTTAATTACTGATCTTGCTTATGAAGCCGAGCTGGTGGGAGTTTTTGTCTATTCTGCCGATTCTATCCGGCTGGCATTTCAAGATGCGTTGGAAATGGCCAGAATGACCAAGCTGAGTCAGGCTGTGATTTCACCTTATCCTACGGAGGATAAACTACGTACTCGTCATACAATCAGTGATATCAGGGGAAATTCTGCTGCGGTAGAACATGTGCGCAATACGATCATGCTGTATGCCCGTTCGGTGGCTACGGTTTTAATTCAGGGAGAAAGCGGGACAGGAAAAGAGCTGGTGGCACAGGCTCTCCACCATGAATATACCTTGCGTTATGGTCAGTTGGCAGGCAAGCATCCCCGGCCGTTTGTGGCTGTTAATTGTGGGGCGATTACAGAATCTTTATTGGAAGCTGAATTATTTGGCTATGAAGAAGGCGCTTTTACGGGTTCCCGACGTGGCGGGCGGGCCGGATTGTTTGAAGTTGCGCACAGGGGAACGTTATTTCTGGATGAAATTGGCGAAATGCCGTTACCGTTGCAAACCCGGTTATTGCGGGTATTAGAAGAAAAATCTGTCGTCAGGGTAGGGGGATATCGCCCAATTGCGGTTGATGTTCGCATCATTTGTGCTACGCACTGCGATTTGGATACATGGGTAAGAGAAGGGCGTTTTCGGGCAGATTTGTTCTACCGTTTGAGTGTATTGCGGATTAACATACCGGCTCTACGGGAAAGGGGAAGAGATATCAGTTTATTGGCGCTGGAATACTTACAACGGGCATTTGCTGCACTTAACTTACCTGTTTCATCTTCGAGAGTCAGGGAACTTGCTGCGTGTGACGAAGCATTACAGTCTTATGACTGGCCGGGAAATGTTCGTGAACTGCGGAATTTGATGGAACGGGTAGCACTGTATTTGAGCGCCCATCCTGAACAAGCTTTGACACCTGCATTGATATTATCACTTTCACCAGAGCGGCAGATTGATATACGTACTGCCAACAGCAACCCGAAATTTGTTCAGATAGAGCCATTTCCTCTGATTGAAAGCGTTTCTCCAGTGCATGATATTGTCGCGAGATTTTCAGGTAATCGACGGGCGGCTGCGGAATATTTGGGTATTAGCCGCACGACATTATGGCGGAGATTGAAGCAGGAGAGAGAAAATAATTAAAAAAATGCGTTAAACTTTATGAATTACAAATTTTCGAGCGGTAGTTTTGTTATCTGAATATATGCCTTGGAGTCATGCAGATAACAATGTGTTTTAAGATTCTTTCCATTACTGCTATTAATAATTTAATAAGGAGCTGTCATTAAGTTTGTTAACTCAATTATCATAATGACAAACTCCCTGTTTTATCAATGCCAATTAGGTTGATAGATGAATAATAACCATTAATTAGTTCTTATTCGCCAGTAAATTCGCATATCGCTTTATATCGATATTTCCGCCACTCAAAATAATCCCGATACGTTGCCCCTTTAATTGTTCCCGCATCGCTTTTGCAGCAGCAAAACCTAAACACCCGGTAGGCTCGACAACGGTTTTCATTCGCTCTGCTAAAAAATGCATGGCGTCGATCAGTTCTTCATCTGATGCAGTCAGAATATCTTCAACTAAATGCCGAATGATAGTAAACGTGTGCTGTCCCAAATGCTGTGTTTGTGCGCCATCTGCGATAGTTTTTGGGGTTTCGATATGAACAATTTCCCCTTTTTTAAAGGATTGTTGCCCATCATTACCGGCGGCAGGCTCGACACCAAAAACCCGGCATGTTGGCGATAAATGAGCCGCAGAAAGTGCAGATCCAGACAATAAACCACCACCGCCGAGGGGAATAAACAGGGCATCTAACTCGCCGACTTCTTCAAACAATTCCTTAGCGGCAGTCCCTTGACCAGCAATGATATGTGGATGATCGAAAGGTGGAATAAGAGTCATACCATGCTTTTCTGCCAAATGACGGCCTATTTCTTCGCGATCTTCTGTATATCTGTCGTAGAAAATAACCTTACCACCATAATCTCTGGTCGCTGTCACTTTGGCTTGGGGTGCATCCTGAGGCATGACAATGGTTGCTGAAATATTCAGTAACTTGGCCGCTAATGCGATTGCTTGTGCATGATTGCCGGATGAAAAAGCAATAACTCCCGCTTTTTTCTGCTCATCACTGAATTGGCATAGGGCATTCATGGCCCCACGAAATTTGAATGCGCCCATTTTTTGATAATTTTCACACTTGAAATAGACCTGTGCGTTAAAAATTTCGTTGACTGTCGTTGAGGTGAAAACGGGAGTCTTGTTGATATATTGCGTAATATGGGAATGGGCTTCAGAAATAGCATTGTAATCAGGAATAAACTTCATTATATGAGCCTCCTGTGCTCAGTGATGCCTTTTTATTTGTACTCTGAATCTTTCAAGTTGCAGTTAATGCTAAGATGATTTTTATCATCATAATATTTCCTAAGTATTAATATATTCTTGTGGTATCCAGCCAGTTTCTCCTGATTCTTTATGCGCCCAATACCAGCCGTTTAAGGTACTTTCCAGATAGAGATATTCCCCTGTTTTAACTGTTAGTTCATGAGCTGTATAATTCTCGCGACATATTGCTTTATTAGGAGGAATAAAATGTAAAATTTGTTGAGGAACCCAACCACTGATATTTGAAGAATCAGTTGTCCAAACCCAATAAGGATATTCAAGGTCACTATAACTAACTGAAACGACATCCCCAACCTGTAATTTTATCGGATTCGGGTAAGCACTAACATAATCACGGATAACAATACCTTTTCTTAGCATTTTCACTCCTGAACTATTTTGATAATTGGAGAGCTATATCTAATAAATGGATTTCAAAATACTATCAACAAAGCTGCAAGTTGAAAAACAACGGAGGTATATCCATATCTTCTCCAGTTAAATCATTAGATTATCAATAATATTAAAGGAAGAGTTTATTTAGAATAATATGATCTAAATGTATCTGAAAGGGTTGTTTCCTATAATTGTGATGGTTGGCAATTTTATTGTAAATCACTTATTTCTTATTGGTATTACAATTTTACCTTTATATTAAAATGCCTCGCATTCTTTACTATTTTTGTTGAGGATAAAAAAAGGAGGTTATTTATAATCTAAGTTTGATAGCGGTGCAATATCTTGTTGTTATTAGCAACTATCATTTCAGTGCTCCATAAAAGGTGAATTAATAACCAATCAAAAATATTTATTAAGTGATATTTTTAATAATTTCATCATAAGGAGAACAGTATGAAAATGATGAATATGATATCTGGCACAATCTTAGCGGTTTTATCTTGTTTATGGACTTCCACTGCTTTGGCAGAGGAAAAAAGTGTTAATACCAAAGAACATTCAGAATTATCTGCTGCATATAATATGGATTTTATCCATCTTCCCTCCTCTCAATTGAATCT
>NZ_LFCV01000088.1 GCF_001037465.1 Xenorhabdus khoisanae | reverse complement strand
ATTGTTGCATGACACCTTTTTTATTGTCAGTTTGTGAGGTGATAACAAAGTGTACAAGGTCATCTGTATCGTGAAGTCTATAATCTGACATGGAAAACTTAGTATTAACATCGACAGAAAAGAATTGATCAGCCTGTTGTATATAACTTAAATAATTTTGACGTTTTTCATTCGTTTTCATATTCATAATATATTCTCCAATCTCTATTAAACCAATTGAACCAATTGAATACTTTGAATATACACTTCCTATATTGAGGTGTAATTTGAAATCTATTAGCCAGTAGTATTCCAGCCACGTCAGCCCTAATCCCATTAATCTCTTATGTTATGAATAAAACATATCTGTTTTGGGGATGCATCACCAAAATTTGTCAATAAATGAGGATTTACAGAGGATTAGCAAAATGTGTGGTCACTGAATAACAAATGTCCTCATATATGTTATGGTTAGATAGTGTACTGATCATAATAAGAATGGAGGAGTTATGTCGTTTAAATTAAAAACGGACTGTGCTTCAACGCTCTCTATCAGTAGTAAATTGATTGAGGGTGGATCTACTGGCAGTAAGATCTATCACTATTACAGCTTACCTTTATTATCCGAGCGATTGGGTGAAATATCCCGCCTACCAAAATCTCTGAAAGTTCTGCTTGAAAATCTTCTGCGTAATCTTGATGGTGAGTCCGTTGTGGAAGGTGATCTGGAAGCGCTGGTGGAATGGCAGAGAAACGCCCATGCAGATAGGGAGATTGCCTATCGTCCAGCCCGTGTGTTAATGCAGGATTTCACCGGCGTCCCGGCTGTGGTGGATCTTGCTGCCATGCGAGAAGCTATGTTGAGGCTCGGTGGAAATGTGGAACAAGTTAACCCATTGTCTCCTGTTGATTTGGTTATTGACCACTCAGTGATGGTGGATAAATTTGGCACAGAGCAGGCGTTTACTGAAAACGTCCAGATTGAAATGGAACGTAACTATGAACGTTATCTGTTTTTGCGCTGGGGACAGAAGGCTTTTAATCGCTTCCGCGTTGTGCCTCCCGGAACGGGGATTTGCCATCAGGTTAACCTTGAATATCTAGGGAAAGCGGTTTGGTATGAAGAGCAGGATGGTAAAAGTTTTGCTTATCCAGATACGCTAGTTGGAACGGATTCTCATACCACTATGATTAATGGATTAGGGGTTCTGGGATGGGGGGTTGGCGGAATTGAAGCTGAAGCCGCCATGTTGGGACAGCCAATTTCAATGCTAATCCCGGATGTCGTTGGTTTTAAATTGACAGGAAAATTGCAGGAAGGGATTACAGCAACCGATCTGGTACTGACAGTCACTCAAATGTTGCGTAAGTATGGTGTTGTCGGAAAATTTGTTGAATTCTATGGTGATGGTTTGTGTGATTTACCGTTAGCAGACAGGGCAACCATTGCCAACATGTCGCCTGAATATGGCGCAACCTGCGGTTTCTTCCCTGTTGATGACATTACATTAGACTATATGCGGTTAACCGGGCGTAATGAAGAGGAAATTGCCTTGGTTGAAGCCTATTGTAAGGCTCAGGGGTTGTGGCGTAATGCAGGGGATGAACCCATTTTTACCAGTACTCTTGAGTTGAACATGTCGACAGTTGAGGCAAGTTTGGCCGGGCCAAAACGTCCTCAGGACCGAGTGGCGTTGGGAAATGTACCACAAGCTTTCCAATCTGTCATGGAATTGGAGATCCAAAAAAATCAGGCACATTCATCTTCGGTATCCGTCACCTTGGATGATCAAACCTTTGCACTGCAAGATGGTGCGGTGGTAATCGCTGCCATTACATCCTGTACAAATACGTCTAATCCCAGTGTGCTGATGACTGCGGGCTTACTTGCCAAGAAAGCAATTGAGAAAGGTTTGCAGAGTCAGCCATGGGTTAAGACTTCACTGGCTCCGGGTTCTAAAGTTGTTACCAATTATCTGGAATTGGCAGGTTTTATGCCATATCTGGAGAAACTCGGTTTCAATTTGGTAGGATATGGTTGCACCACCTGTATAGGTAACTCTGGCCCGTTACCAGATCCGATTGAGGCGGCTATCAAACAATCTGACTTAACGGTAGGCGCTGTACTTTCCGGCAACCGGAATTTTGAAGGGCGTATTCATCCGTTGGTGAAAACAAACTGGCTGGCTTCACCGCCGCTGGTGGTGGCCTATGCTCTTTCCGGCAATATGAAAAAAGATCTGACGCAAGAACCCATCGGGAGAGATCAAGATGGCAAGGATGTTTATTTGAAAGATATTTGGCCTGATAGCAGCGAAGTCGCGGCAGCGGTAGAACAAGTCAGAACGGAAATGTTTCATAAAGAGTATAACGCTGTGTTTGATGGTGACGAGAGCTGGCAATCTTTGGATGTTACAAGTTCAGCGACTTATTCTTGGCAGCCGGATTCTACGTATATTCGTCATCCGCCTTTTTTTAGTGATATGACGGCTGAACCTAAACCGGTGGAGGATATTCACCAGGCTCACATCTTGGCAATCTTGGGGGATTCGGTCACGACTGATCACATTTCGCCTGCGGGGAATATTAAAGCTGATAGCCCAGCCGGACGTTATTTGCAAGAACACGGGGTTGTACCAAAAGATTTTAACTCTTATGGCTCAAGACGCGGTAATCATGAAGTGATGATGCGGGGAACATTTGCCAATATCCGTATTCGCAATGAAATGGTTGCTGGTATTGAAGGAGGGTACACTCGCCATATTCCATCACAGTCTCAACTGACCATCTATGATGCTGCCATGCGTTATCAGGAAGAAAAGTTACCATTGGCCATTATTGCAGGTAAAGAGTATGGGTCAGGTTCAAGTCGTGACTGGGCTGCGAAGGGCACAAGGCTGTTGGGAGTCCGAGTGGTGATTGCTGAATCTTTCGAACGCATTCATCGTTCTAATCTTATCGGTATGGGCGTATTGCCGCTGGAATTTCCTCAGGGAGTCAGCCGCAAGACATTAAATCTAACAGGTGATGAGAGGATTGATGTGGCTGGATTGGGAAACATTAATCCCGGAGAGACTATTGCAGTGAAGATCACTTATGCCAATGGGCAGGAAATTGTGATAGATGCTCGTTGCCGCATTGATACTGGTACAGAATTGGCTTATTTCTATAACGATGGTATTTTACATTATGTGATCCGTAATATGTTGAAATAATACCTTTGCTGTAAAATAGCTGCAATCAGATAAACGATACTTAAAAATAAAAACTGCGTCTATGTCGACGCAGTTTTTATTTTTAATGTACGCTCTGGTTTTTACACGCAGCTCGTGTTTAAACTGACTGCAACAATAAATGCTTACCGCTCTTCCTTCAAGTGGTCTGTTGCTGTTAAAAACCATGGATTTGGAAAAATAAAGCAGTGAGGAAATTTTCATTAGCCAAGTGAGAATGTTGATATTATCTCACTTGGCATTGTTTCAATAAAGATATTTAATATTTCAATCAAGTGGCTTTATTTCAACAAGATAATCAGGAGAGTAACGCGATTCTATTTTGACATCAACGTGAAATTCACCTGTGTTATCAGAAAAATCGCCAGGGTAATCGTTAAATAAAAGTACTAATTCACCATTTGCAGGAATTGTCTTGTGGAGCACACCATTGCCAATTTCGTAGGTCTTGCCCCCAATTTTGGCAACCAAACTGTATGCCTTGTTACTGGGTTCATCAGCAACACCCTGGGGCGCAGTATATGGATTTCCCGGCCCACCATATTGCACCCACCCTCTAGCAATAACTGATATTACATCTCCCGCTTTTAGAAAAAGCCCTGTGGCCTGACCATTTTCAGCAATAGCAGGAACATTTCCAGACCAATCATACATAGTATTACCTCCAATTATGTCTTTATAACTTTATGAAGGCGGTGGGATACTTCTCCGCCTGTGAACATCAATAAAATGATTCATCAATACTGGAGAGTACGGCTTGATTAGCGTTAATGGATGAATTGCATGTTTTGATGGCAGGATGACATAAAATAATAAACAGAGGATCAATAAAATCTATTATTACATTAATAAAACTTGATGCGATAAAAGTGAAATTTTCCACCTGTTAATCCCTTGATTTACCCGCTTGTACGAAACCCCACACAACCCCAATCAATTCATTCAGCCATCCCCATTCGTTAATATATTCAGGCTATCTAGCAGCTAATTATCTATAAATATAAGGAAATAGTATGTCTAAAGAAGACTTATTTGCACTAGTGGAGCATCTTGTAATTAATGACTTAATTATGTATTCCCACGGTAAAGCCAATTAAAAGGTTTGGCGAATACTTGGTTGTAATATTGAATATATTTTAAAATGAGTGTCCGCAATATCTCTTTGCTGCTGACCGAAAGCCGTCTGAGCAAATGTCGGGATATCAGACTGAACCAGCATTCAATTTGATTTAACCAAGAGGCATGTTTGGGAGTATAAATGAACCGGATCCGATGTGTCGGGTCTGACAGAAAATGCATGCGTGTCTCCATTGACTGAAGCCTCCCCCACTTGCCTTTCACGCCCAACGTCTCATTATGTAGCGGTCAAGAAATCCCGGACATTTTTTTAGCCTCTTTTTCTTGTTTTTCATAAACGG
>NZ_LFCV01000087.1 GCF_001037465.1 Xenorhabdus khoisanae | reverse complement strand
AAAAAGTACGCATAATGAGTAGTATGTTTTACTAATAATTTTTTTATTTTAGATTATTCCCCTGAGTTATATCGAGCAATGTTTAGTAATTTAGCATCTTAATTGGCGTTGCTTTATTGCTCTGTTTTATCTTCCTGAAAAGCAGGGACGTTTTATTATCTCGACATAACCATAACATTTAGATTTTATTATCAATCCTATTGATTAATCCAAAATAAATACGATACATTTATCTGGGCAGTATAATTACCAAGCTAATTATCAATTATAGATATTACTTAAAAAAATTCCGCTTTAAATGGGTTAAATTTATTCTCTTCATCCATTCTTCAATCAATTTAGTGCGGAATAAAATAACTATTAAATAAATTGGCCTGTTCTATCATTAACAAAATATGAAAAGGGAAAATATGTTTTATAAATAAAAAACCCTTTCCATTATTGGAAAGGGCTTATCGTTTTTTAATAAAATGATAAAACTATTTATGCTTTTTTAATTATCACCTAACAAAATGGATTCCAGTGCAATCTCAATCATGTCGTTAAATGTATTTTGACGTTCTTCAGCCGTTGTTTGTTCGCCTGTACGAATATGGTCAGAAACAGTACAGATCGCCAGTGCTTTTGCACCAAACTCAGCAGCAACCCCGTAAATACCTGCGGCTTCCATTTCAACACCCAGAATGCCGTATTTTTCCATTACATCGAACATCTGAGGATCTGGCGTATAAAACAGATCAGCAGAGAAAATGTTACCAACACGAGTATTGATATTCTTTGCCTTGGCAGCATCAACGGCATTGCGAACCAGATCAAAATCAGCAATCGCTGCGAAATCGTGATCTTTAAAACGCAGGCGGTTAACTTTGGAATCGGTACATGCTCCCATGCCAATCACAATATCACGGATTTTGACAGCTTCACTGACAGCACCACAGGAGCCGATACGGATGATTTTTTTAACACCGAATTCAGTGATCAGTTCTTTGGCATAGATAGAGCAAGATGGGATGCCCATGCCGTGGCCCATAACAGAGATGCGGCGGCCTTTATAAGTACCGGTAAAGCCAAGCATACCGCGAACGTTATTAACCTGACGAGCATCTTCCAGAAAAGTCTCAGCAATGTATTTTGCACGCAGTGGATCACCCGGCATCAAAACAACATCAGCAAAATCGCCCATCTCAGCATTAATATGTGGGGTAGCCATAAGTTTATTTCCTTGTTTTTATTACGTATCAACATAGGTGAAAATGAGGAGGCCCATTGGCCTCCAAAAAATTAAAACATCGCTTTACCGTAATCCATTGGCGTCAGGTCGAAATATTTCGCCACTGTCTGGCCAATGTCGGCAAATGTTTCACGATGCCCTAATGAACCTGATTTAACGTTAGGTCCGTAAACCAGAACCGGGATATGCTCACGAGTGTGATCAGATCCCGCCCAAGTCGGGTCACAACCGTGGTCGGCAGTAAAAATCAGAATGTCATCTTCTTTAACCAATTTCAGCATTTCTGGCAGACGACGATCAAACAATTCCAATGCAGCCGCATAACCAGCAACATCACGGCGATGGCCGTAAGAAGAGTCAAAATCAACAAAGTTGGTAAATACGATGGTGTTATCCCCTGCCTGCTCCATTTCAATCAGTGAAGCATCAAACAGGGCATCAATTCCTGTTGCTTTAACCTTTTTAGTGATACCCACATTCGCGTAGATATCGGCAATTTTGCCGATGGAAACCACTTCACCTTGCTTTTCATCAACCAGTTTTTTCAGAACGGTTGGCGCTGGTGGTTCAACCGCCAAGTCATGGCGATTGCCGGTACGCTGGAAATTCCCTGTTTTATCACCCACAAATGGACGGGCAATAACGCGCCCAATATTATATTCGCCAATATTCAGCTCTTCACGGGCAATTTCACACAACTCATACAGGCGATCCAAGCCAAATGTCTCTTCATGGCAAGCAATCTGGAAAACAGAATCCGCAGAGGTATAGAAAATCGGCTTACCGGTTTTCATGTGCTCTTCACCCAGGTTATCCAGAATCACGGTACCGGAAGAGTGGCAGTTCCCCAGATAACCCGGCAAGTTAGCGCGCTCAACCAGTTTATCCAGCAATTCCGGTGGGAAACTGTTTTCTTGGTCATGGAAGTAACCCCAGTCAAACAGAACCGGAACGCCTGCGATTTCCCAGTGTCCTGATGGCGTGTCTTTACCAGAAGAAAGTTCACTCGCGTAACCATAAGCACCAATAATTTCGGCATCTTTATCCAGACCAATCGGGAAGGTTCCACAGGATTCCTCCGTCGCCTTACCCAATCCGAGACGGCTGAGGTTAGGCAGGTGCAATGGCCCTTTACGGCCAATATCAGCCTCACCGCGGGCACATTGTTCTGCGATATGCCCTAAAGTGTTAGATCCTTTGTCACCAAACTTTTCAGCGTCAGCACTTGCACCGATGCCAAAAGAATCTAATACCATGATGAATGTACGTTTCATAATTTTCTCCTGCGTCAATTCACGCTATCAATGCGGAAACTGCCAGCTATTAAAATCGATTTTCAATGCTTGTGTGGTTTATCCACCGATATGACGGTAAACCATCGGTGTGGTGGCTTTTGTTTCAGTTGCTTCAAAAACTACTGTTGCTTCAAAAACAAAGGCGTTACGCACGGCTTCTGCGGCTTCATGCCAGGCATTTTCGCTATTGGCATGAATCATCGCCAAGGGGGTATCTGCATTTACTTTTGTCCCCAGCGCAACAATATCACTCAACCCCACACTGTAATTTATAGGGTCGGTCGCCTTACGGCGGCCTCCTCCCAGTGCAACAACAGACATTCCCAACGCTCGGGTATCCATTTTTGCAATGATTCCATTTTGCCCGGCCAGTACTGGCTTGCTGAATTCCGCAGTCGGCAGGTAATGGGCGTAATTTTCAACAAAATCAGTTGGCCCTTTCTGTGCTGCCACCATGCGACCAAATATTTCAGCCGCTTTGCCACTGTCCAATGCTGCCTGTAACTTACGACGCGCATCATCACGATCGGCTGCCAAATTGCCTGAAACCAGCATTTCAGCAGACAGCGCCATCGTGACTTCAAATAGCCGGGGATTACGGTACTCGCCTGTCAGAAACCGGACAGCTTCACGAACTTCCAACGCATTACCGGCACTGGATGCCAGAACTTGATTCATATCCGTCAATAATGCGGTTGTTTTGCACCCCGCACCATTGGCTACCTCAACGATAGACTCTGCCAGACGCTCTGATTGTTCATACGTCGGCATAAAGGCCCCGGAACCAACTTTTACATCCATAACCAACGCATCCAATCCTTCGGCCAACTTTTTACCCAAGATCGAGGCAGTAATCAAAGGAATAGAATCAACGGTCGCTGTGATATCACGCGTCGCATAAAAACGTTTATCCGCAGGTGCCAATGAACTGGTCTGCCCAATAATGGCGACGCCAACATCCCGAATAATGTTACGGAAACGTTGTTCATCTGGAAAGATGTCAAAGCCGGGGATAGATTCTAATTTATCCAGCGTTCCTCCGGTATGCCCCAAACCTCGCCCGGAGATCATCGGCACATATCCTCCACAGGCTGCCACCATAGGGCCGAGCATCAGGGAGGTGACATCTCCCACACCGCCCGTCGAATGTTTATCGACAATCGGCCCGGGTAAGTTCAGGGTTTTCCAATCTAAAACTGTACCGGAATCACGCATTGCCAATGTCAAAGCAACCCGTTCTGCCATTGTCATATCATGGAAATAGATGGTCATTGCCAGAGCAGCAATCTGCCCTTCAGAAACCGTGTTATCAAGAACGCCATTAATGAAGAAGCGTATTTCTTCTTCACTCAGTGGATAACCATCACGTTTTTTGCGAATAATTTCCTGTACCAGAAACAAAGCTACCTCCCAATCATTATTATCTGAAAAGAATGGCAGTAATACACATCACCTTAACCTTAACGTGTATTTAATGAGTCATTATTGATCTCAATAACCACTGCTCTGCTTGTGTCCCTGATGTCCAAGTGTGGTCAGCAAATTCCCCAACAAGCTGGAAGCACCGAAACGGAAATGGCGGGAATCAGCCCATTTGTCTCCCATGATACGTTCAGCCAGTGCCAGATACTGCGCCGCTTCTTCAGCAGTACGCACACCACCCGCAGGCTTGAAGCCAACGGTATCGCCGGCGCCCATATCACGGATCACACTCAGCATAATTTCAGCGCTTTCCAGTGTCGCATTAACGGGAACTTTACCCGTTGAGGTTTTGATAAAATCCGCACCCGCTTTAATTGAAATTTCAGATGCCTTGCGAATCAGATCCGCTTCTTTTAATTCACCGGTTTCAATAATGACTTTCAGCCAGACACCTGATTCTGCACAGGCTGTTTTACAGGCTTTCACCAGATCAAAACCAATCTGTTCATTACCTGCCATCAATGCACGGTAAGGGAAAACAACATCCACTTCATCAGCACCATAAGCGATGGCTGCGCGGGTTTCGGTCAGTGCAATATCAATATCATCATTGCCGTGTGGGAAGTTAGTCACCGTGGCAATGCGAATTTCAGGAGTTCCCTGCTCACGCAATACTTTGCGCGCCACGGGAATAAAACGTGGATAGATACAGACGGCGGCCGTATGTCCGGCAGAGCTGTTTGCCTGACGACAAAGTGTCGTCACTTTTTCATCTGTATCATCATCATTAAGTGTAGTTAAATCCATTAAACTCAGCGCTCGCTGAGCGGCGGCGGTTAAATCGGTCATAAAACTCTCCAACGGTATTATTATCGTGACTGAATCAGTTCACATATTCTTTTGTACGATTATTTTGAACGAACGGTTGTCGTTAACCATTAACGCATTCGTTTGTTGGCGAGCGGACTTGGTTCCTTGAAGATGTTGCTATCATAATAATAGACGACAACAACAATAGAGTTCCTTCTCTCCGCACTATTTTTTGTGCAATCTTTCTGCACTTAGCTCTCTTCAGCTTGCATAACCTCACGGGTATCAGCTTCATCCATAAAGTCTTTGCATATCATTATTTGAACATGTAAATGATCAATAATTAGTGCTGAAAATCACATTAACAAAATACAATTTGCAATCACAAACATTTTAATGTGGATTTGATCACATTTAATGATTCCAGGAAAAACAAAAGCAGGTGAGATACCTCACCTGCATTCAATTTGATACGCGTTTTCCTGCGTCTTACTATTTTCTGCGTCTTGCTATTTCCTGCTTCTTACAATGCGAGGAAGAATCCGGCAATTGTTGCACTCATTAAGTTAGAGAGTGAACCAGCCAGTACAGCTTTCAAGCCGAAACGGGCAATATCACCGCGACGGTTTGGTGCCATACCACCCAGGCCACCCAACAGAATAGCGACGGAAGACAAGTTCGCGAATCCGCACAGAGCAAAGGCAATAATGGCTTTAGTATGGTCAGAAAGCACTTGCAGACCTGCTGCCTGAACCACATCGTCTGCCTTCAGGTATTCACCAAAGTTCATGAACGCGACGAATTCATTGACGACTATCTTCTGTCCAATGAAAGAACCCGCGATAGTCGCTTCATGCCACGGAACCCCAATCAGATAGGCAATTGGAGCAAAAGCCCAGCCCAGAACCAGTTCCATGGATAATTGAGGATAATCAAACCAACCGCCGATACCACCTAAGATGCCATTCAGCAAAGCAATCAATGCAGTGAATGCCAACAACATTGCGCCGACGTTCAGAGCCAATTGCATACCTGATGCTGCACCTGATGCGGCTGCATCGATGATATTTGCAGGGCGATCTTCCGCCGATACCAGTGACATCGCATCAGCCGTATCGTGAGTTGCCTCTGTTTCCGGCACCATCAGTTTCGCAAACAGCAAGCCGCCCGGTGCAGCCATGAATGAAGCGGCAATCAAGTATTCCAATGGAACGCCCATGGATGCATATCCTGCCAATACTGAACCCGCTACAGAAGCCAAGCCACCACACATAACGGCAAACAACTCAGATTGAGTCATGGTCGCAATATAAGGGCGAACAACCAAAGGCGCTTCTGTTTGACCTACGAAAATATTCGCAGTTGCAGACAGAGATTCAGTCCGTGATGTTCCCAGCACTTTCTGCAAGCCACCACCCAATATTTTGATGATGAGCTGCATAATGCCCATGTAATACAGAACCGCGATGAGTGAGGAGAAGAACACGATGACAGGCAGAACACGCAGAGCAAAAACAAAGCCGCCGCCGCCGAACAGCTCGAACATTTTGTCAGAAACCAATCCGCCAAAAATAAAGTCTGTTCCTTTCTGACCGTATCCAATCACATTGGAAACGCCTTGTGATATTCCTTGCAGAATGTCTTTGCCAGCCGGTACGTAAAGTACAAACGCTCCAATAACAACCTGAATCAAAAAGGCGCCTAGGACGGTACGGATTTTAATGGCTCGATAGTTACTGGAAAATAGTACTGCGATAAAAATCAGCACTACCATCCCGATCAGGCTCATAAGGAGTTGCATTGGAAGAATCCCTGTTCACTGAATGAATAATAAAAAAATATGTCAGCTATTCTTAAATTCCTACTGACATTGTGTGTAAGCCGATTATACCTAGTCCCCAAAAGGAACAAGCAACTAACATCACAAATTAATACCGCAAAAAGTAATATAAAAACTCGAAATGAGATATTCATCACATAAAACCACCTAATTTCGGTGGGATTAGATAATCTTACGGAGAAAAAGCTAAAAAAAAGCATAAATAAGCAGAGAATATAAGTTAAACATTATTAATGTTTATTTAAAACTAATTGTACACTTCTCCGATCAAGGGGTTTTTATCATTTTGTTGATTAAAGTTAACCCAATGTAAATAATGCTACACTATTTTGATAAATTTGATTGGCAATTTCATCTGGAGATTCTTGGCGCAATTCACACAATATTGAAAAAACCTGTACGACTCTTTCTGGGCGATTTGGCTGTCCCTGAAATCCCGATAATGGCATGTCAGGTGCATCTGTTTCCAATACCAGGGATGACAGCGGCAATTGCGAAATGGTATTACGTGTCTTTTGTGCCCTTTCGTAAGTAATCGTTCCCCCAACACCAATGTAAAATCCCAAACGAATAAAAGCCTGAGCCTGGGACAGACTCCCTGCAAAACCATGAACCACGCCTGTGCGTGGCAAATTATGCTTCCGCAAGATTGCCGCTAATTGGTCGTGGCTTTTTCTGGAATGAAGTATCACAGGCAAATCATATTGCCTGGCTAGCTTTATTTGTTCTTCCAACACCTTTTTTTGTTTTTCAAACTGTGGCTCCGGCATATAAAGATCCAGACCAATCTCACCTACCGCCACACATTTGGCACTTTTCTTCTGTAGCTGTCGCTCCAACTCGTCCAGATGCACGTTATGATGTTCACGAATATAGAGTGGATGTAAGCCAAAAGCAGCATAGATTGCGGGATAAGCCTCTGCCAACGTAGCAATTCGCTGGAAATTCATTTGGCTCACCGAAGGCACGATAATTTTTCTCACGCCCGCTTGTTTGGCTTGTTCCAGACTTGTTGTTTCATTACCAGCAAAAGGAGGAAAATCAAAATGGCAATGTGTATCAATAAACATCTATTTATCCAGACTATCCACGATGATCGACTCTGTTGCCTGTTCATTATCAATCACATCAGCTATAGGACTCTCTATTATCGAGTGATTGGCATGATTCAGAAAATGGTTTCGCCGGAAGCAATTACGATTGATGCCATCACTGTTTAAACCACTGCGGCACACGCCATAACTCTTACGTTCTGCGTGACCAAACTTTCCACCCACAAATGTATGCCCGATCGTTGCCAAAAAATACCGCCCACAACGCCTTCCTAAATGATAATCCTGATTTAATGCACTAATTCGGCTTCCCAATGCCATAGCAGACAATGGTGCAGGTGGATAAATTTCAAAAACTTGTACATCATCCGGTGGATTCTCGATAAATTTCTGTGTCCGGTGGTAGCTCTGTGCATGGAGATTGAGTATTTTCACCATTTTTTGCAAGCTACTGGTTTCCAACCAACGTTCCATACGCTTGAACCATTGAGGCGTATAATACAGTTGTGAAGGCACTGTCCGGATAACAACAATTGTATCTGCACCACGGCGATAGGCTTCTTGCACAGGGATCGCGTCGCTAATACCACCATCTTGATAAGTAACATCACCAAGTGTCACACCATTACGATAAAAACCGGGAATAGCACTGGAGGCTTTCACTATGTCCATCCAGTTTTTATCATCAGGATGCAAATAATTTGCTGCAAAATCATCAGCGCGGCAGGCACACATATAGAATTCGCGTCCGGCATCAAACTGACGCATTGCCGCAGAAATATTAAGGGGTAACTGCTCAGAGATAGTATCAATATACCAATCGAGATCGATCAAGTGCCCACCACGAACAAAGCGAAATGGGTTAAAAAAGGCGGGATCTGTTGTATAACGATTGATCACTCTACGGGCATAACCCGGTTGACCACAAATATAGGCAGAGAGATTTTGTGCTCCCGCAGATGTCCCAATAAACAATTCAAAGGGATTAAAATTAAGACGGAGAAATTCATCCAAAACACCTGCGGTAAAAATCCCCCGTTGACCACCACCTTCACAAACAAGGGCGATTTTCCCTGGCTTAATCTGGGATTTATAAGCTAAAGGTTCTATATTACCCAGCGTTATTGGAATACGTTTCCCCACTCTTTTCCTCCTCCTCTAAAAAAATGAGCCTTATGGCCTAACACATTTATGCTAAATATCTATCAAGATATTGTTGCTTAAACAACCAAACCTGTGATGATTTTGTTAAAAGATTAAGAATAAAGCATCAATAGATAAATAAATATTAGCGTAGCAAGTTATCTAAATACAGCCAGTGAATAGTATTCCTATGAGATAATCTCGCAATTTAATAGGATTTTATTTGAGGAAAAGAAGTAAAAAGAGTGGCTTATTACCACCACTCTATTCACAATTTCAATTACTGTTTTATACCCTTCATCTTGAAATCCATTGGGTATATATCCGTTATTTTTTGATCTCTATCGTGCTTTTCACGGATTTAACACCTTTCACTCCATGAACAATTTTGGCTATTTTTGCCGCCTGATGTTTGTTTTTGACAAAACCCGAAAGGTAAACAACACCTTTTTCCGTTTTCACCGAAATGTCATTGCTGTTTATACCTTTATGTTCCAGCAACTTCCCTTTCACTTTTGCCGTAATGGCACTATCGTCCAAATAAACATCTGCGTGCTGCAAGGAGTTATCAATTTTCTGCCCCGTACTCTCCACGGTTTTTCCCGGAGAGGTTTCGGCAGCCAGAGTACTACCACTGATCAGTACCGAGCCTAGAACAACAGCCAGTAGTGAATGTACGAACTTGATATTTTTCATCCTACCACCTTTTTTAATTTAAGCTAGAACCGTTACCAACAGTATGGCAACTCGAATGTGCTGATAAAATGGGATTTACAAAAAATAACGTATATTTTCATTAAATCAGAGAATTATTCTTTAACTTAAGAAAAAAATAGGGGATATGAGTAAAATAGAAAGAGCCAACAAAATAGTTGGCTCAAAAAAATATTAGTGTTCCCGTGTCTTACGGAAAGCAACATCAGGATAGCGTTCACTGGTCAGGTTTAAGTTAACCATTGTTGGTGCAATGTAAGTTAAGTTATTACCGCCATCGAGTGCCAAGTTCATTTCACTCTTACGTTTGAACTCTTCTAATTTCTTCACATCATTGCATTCGACCCAACGAGCCGTAGAAACGTTAACCGGTTCATACAGTGCTTCAACGTTGTATTCACTCTTCAAACGAGCAACAACAACATCAAACTGGAGCACACCTACCGCCCCAACGATCAAATCGTTATTGGCCAGTGGGCGGAAAACCTGAACCGCTCCTTCTTCCGATAATTGAACCAGACCTTTCAGTAATTGCTTCTGTTTCAACGGATCACGCAGACGGATACGACGGAACAATTCCGGCGCAAAGTTAGGAATACCGGTAAATTTCAGCTCTTCGCCCTGGGTAAAGGTATCACCAATCTGGATTGTGCCATGATTGTGCAAGCCGATAATATCTCCCGGATAAGCATGCTCAACATGAGAGCGATCTCCTGCCATAAAAGTCAGGGCATCAGAAATAACGACATCTTTCTTGATGCGGACTTGACGCAGTTTCATGCCCTTTTCATATTTACCGGAGACAACCCGCAAAAATGCCACGCGGTCACGGTGTTTAGGGTCCATGTTAGCCTGAATTTTGAAGACAAAGCCGGTGAATTTCTCTTCACTGGCGGTTACTTCACGTGCATCAGACTGGCGAGGCATTGGAGTCGGCGCCCATTCAACAAGACCATCCAACATATGATCAACACCAAAGTTACCCAACGCAGTACCAAAAAAGACCGGCGTTAGTTCACCTTGTAAAAAGGCATCCTGATCAAACTCATGAGATGCACCTTTGACCAGTTCCAGCTCTTCACGCAATTGATTCGCCAGCTCTTCACCTACCGCAGCGTCCAGCTCAGGATTGTCCAATCCTTTGATAGCTCGGACTTCCTGAATAGTGTGGCCCTGACCAGTTTGGTACAGGTAAGTTTCATCAAGGTAAAGATGATAGACCCCTTTGAAAGACTTACCACAGCCGATCGGCCATGTAATCGGGCTACATGCGATGTTCAGCTCATTTTCCACTTCATCCATCAGCTCCATCGGATCACGAATATCACGGTCGAGCTTGTTCATGAATGTCAGGATTGGCGTATCACGCAGACGGGTCACTTCCATCAACTTACGGGTACGATCTTCAACCCCTTTCGCCGCGTCAATCACCATTAAACAACAGTCAACGGCGGTCAATGTACGGTAAGTGTCTTCGGAGAAGTCTTCGTGCCCCGGGGTATCCAGCAAGTTAACCAGACAATCGCCATAAGGAAATTGCATCACGGAAGTGGTAATGGAGATACCACGCTGTTTTTCCATCTCCATCCAGTCTGATTTTGCGTGTTGGTTAGAGCCCCGGCCCTTTACCGTCCCCGCTTTCTGGATAGCTTGTCCGAACAGTAATACTTTTTCGGTAATAGTCGTTTTACCCGCATCGGGGTGAGAAATTATTGCAAAGGTGCGCCGTTTCGCAACTTCTTGCAGAAATGGGGAGTTTGCCATCAATTGGGATCTTCTAGTCTATATGCGGATTAATATCATTTGAGAAGCGCCTCCTGCTGGCGCTTCGCCTTCAAATCCGTCGTGTTAATCGTGATTGGTGCTTATTTTGGCTGAACTTGGCGTTATAAACAACCAATGATTAGCGCTCTCATTAGAGTTAAATACCGTGGATTTGGAATCAATCCCACAAATTAATTCCATATTCGATTTGTTTAATAGCCTCTACCAGCTCGTCAAAAGAAGGAGGTGTACCATATATCATCTCAGCAGAAACCATGTTTCGATAATCAGCTTTAAGCGCTGGCAATATTTCATTATTTGGCAATAACAATAACCTCCCTGCCAAACACTCTTCATAGCCCGCATAACTTGCATTAAAAAAGAGAGCCTTATGCCTGATGACATCTTCAAGAAGTCTCCGGTCTGCCATTGCCCTACTACCTATCTCATGCCGGGCTAGCATCACTAAATCGTACCAGTGCCTTGAAAGGCGGCTCGCACTTTCTCTCAGACCACGGCGACATTCAACATGAATTAAAGTCGCTTTTTCCCAAAAAGTGCGTTCTGGCGATAAAACAACAACTTGACCTATAGGAAATTCAAGCTCAGGAACCAGCTCCGTTACATAAGGCTTAACTGTATGAAGTTCATTTGGGACGATAATATTTCGTCCCCCTAATTCGATCAAAACCTCACTTTTTAAATACCCATCAGCTTCTTCTGTAACAGATGGATAGCTCACCCAAATTTTTTCTCCCGATTTATCAATTCGAATTGCATGCGATTCAGACGATGGAAGATTATTTAATTCAGATTTAATATGAGAGATAACGATCTCATTCGCATACGCGTGTACCTGCTGTTTGAGATGCTCACTCAGCTTTTTCAGCTTGTTTTTACTATGATTTTCTGAGAAAGGATCAAAATCATTTACAAAGTGCCGATAATCCAGTGTGATATCAATATCTTCAGAGAACCGATTAATAACATTAAAAACTTTTGACAGCGAAGTTCCCCCCTTAAAAGCCATAGGGGGCGCTTCTGGCAGGCTAAATAGTGTTTTTAATGCCCAGCAAACCCAAATGTCCTTTTCTAAGACATTTTCAGAACGTCCTAATTTATCTGCCGCGTATCCCAATACAGCGCGCTGCTCATCAGGTGTTATCGAAAAATAAGAATCAATCATGGACCATCTCACAATTAATGTTTTGAACTGCTGATGACATCCACGCAGGTAATTTACACATTTTCAGTAAACCAAACTCTTCTTCACTCATTAAACTACGAATTTGTTCTACCGTAGCAGGCGTGACAGCGTCTTTACCTAAATACCATAAGGCTGAAATAGCCATACCAATTTTTGTACCCGCATATTGAAGTTTGCGCTGGCTGGAAGTGTGAATCAGTTTTACCTTACGATTCCCGATTCTTATCTGTCTTGATGAGCCGCTGGTGTAATAAACTAGATTTGTTGACATTTGGGTGCTTAGCTTAAATCTCCGAACTGCTTCAGCGCCATGTATTTGTATAGTTTCTCCATTTTGTCCCGTGATCATTTCCACAACTTTTGTGACATCTGGGTGCACTTTTCCAACAAACCGATTCTCCTTTGGCTTAATAAAGATACCACGCGCAACACGTTCAATTTCTTTCTTTTCAACCATACGTGAAAGCACCTTGTCCACTGCCGCACGCGAGCCAAGGGACAGAAAAAATTCACTCGTGAATAGTTCGCCTAACTCATAATTGTGAATACATTGCCTTATCGATTGTGAAATTGTCATCATTTCCCCTATGTAACAGAAGTCTATTAGACAGAAAAAGTCATATATTTTCTGACATCACAAATCAAATTCTGAACAAAAACAGAGCATAAATCAACCAAAATAAATGGATGATAGTTTATGGGACTCCACCAAACAACGGCAACGCCATAATAATGGCATCTTCCTTTCCCGCCGCAGTCGGGTAATAATTCTTACGGATGGAAACCTCATTGAAACCCAGATCTTCATATAACCGGATAGCGGATTGATTGGAACGCCGCACCTCAAGCCATAGGGTGTTTATCTGCTTTTCAGGCAAGCTATCAATGAGATGGTTTAACAATGCCCTGCCATATCCCCTTGATTGATATTCAGGATCAATGGCGATATTAAATAGTGTGGCTTCATCCATCGCATATTGTGTTATCGCAAAACCGATAATCTGGTCATTCAACGTTATTTTATAGTTGAGATAACGCTCTCCCTGATTGGAGTAAAACGTTTTTTCACTCCAAGGAAATGCGTGGCTGGCCTGTTCTATTTGAAATGCTGTAGAAAGATCAACGGGAGTTAATAGAGAAATATTCTTCATAATGGTAAATTTGTTGCCAAAGAGCGCGTTTTGCATTCCCATCAAGAGATAAGTCATTTAATGCCGGGCTTCTCAAAGAAATCCCTTGTATTGATAGGGTAATATCAACCCCCAACAGCCAGTATGGGCAGTGGATTGATTCCGAAAGTAGCTCAACATCTTTTGTCGTGATGCAATATACCGATGAGGCATCAATCCCCATGGCTGTAAAAATATCAGCAAATAATGAATGACTTAAGTCAACATGATCATGGGTAATGATCAATAGACGGGTTGAATCAGGGATGAGGACAGATAATTCACCGTGCAAAGCCATTGGGCTACGCAAAACCCATTGAGTGATCCCCAACTGGGAGAGTAATCTGTCACGCTTCGTCATCGTGTTTTATTCCATCTGCCATAAAAAATAACAGGTAATATATTATCAGAGGGCTTATCTCTGCGCCAACCAACATGGCATTCCAATACTGCCCACTGGTATTTATACTTGGACAAAAGATTTATAAGGAGCTATTCATAGATGTCAGCATTAACCCCGGCCAGCGAAGTTATCCTGCGCCATCATGAGCAATTCCGCGCCCATCACCTGCTTTTTGCCGGTGATCTTCAGGACAATCTTGCAACGGAAATCGAAGCTGCAAGTGTACGGGTGCATACTAATCAGTACCATCATTGGCAATCCCTGATTCGTCAACTCGGTGACAATGCTTACTTTGGCCTTGTGGCAGACAGCACATTTATCAAAGAGTGTGATACGCTGATTTACTACTGGCCAAAAAGCAAGCATGAAGCACGTTTTCAGCTACGTAATCTGTTTTCCGTTCTGTCTCCCAACACTGATATTTTTATTGTGGGTGAAAACCGCAGTGGCGTACGTAGCGTTGATAAATTGATGGAAGGTATAGCTACTTTCCATAAAATTGATACTGCCCGCCGTTGCAGTCTGTTTTATGGTCAATTGAAAAATCAGGTTCAGTTTGATCAAAATAACTGGTGGAACAGCTATCAAGTGGGAGATGTCATTGTTAATACACTGCCTGGCGTGTTCAGCCAAGATGATCTGGATGTAGGCAGTCGTCTGCTGCTTTCAACTTTTAATGCTCCCATCTCCGGTAGTCTGTTGGATATGGCCTGTGGCTCAGGAGTGTTGGCAAGCGTACTGGGTAAGAAAAACCCTGATTTGACTTTGACATTGAGTGATGTCGGTGCTGCCGCAATCACATCCAGTAAAGCAACGCTGAAAGCCAATAAGTTGGAAGGCAATGTCGTCACCAGCAATGTATATTCTGCTATTGAAGAGAAATTCGACTGGATCATTTCCAATCCACCATTCCATGATGGCTTGAAAACTAACTTGACGGCGGCTGACGATATGATTCGTATGGCACCAAACTATCTGAAATCGGGTGGTAAATTGCGGATCGTTGCAAACGCTTTCTTACCTTATCCTGCTCTGTTAGATAGTGCCTTTGGCAAACATGAAGTTCTTGCACAAACAGGCAAATTCAAAGTGTATCAAGCAACAAAGAAGTAACTTAAGTTTTAAACATGCCCCCGTTTTTGCCTGCTCCAGCTTAACGAGCAGGCAATTTCGCCAAAACATCAACATGCTGGTTTTTACACCAATCACTCTTTTTTCCACTAAATAATGATTGACGCCGGCCATAAAATCTCTAGAATGCGCCCCCATGCTATTCGTTTAAGTAATAGTGTCTGAATATGCGAGGGTGGCGGAATTGGTAGACGCGCTAGCTTCAGGTGTTAGTGTTCTTACGGACGTGGGGGTTCAAGTCCCCCCCTTCGCACCAAATCAGATGACTATCGGTTAAGCAAATGGGATAAATGGCAGTACCTGCGAGGGTGGCGGAATTGGTAGACGCGCTAGCTTCAGGTGTTAGTGTCCTTACGGACGTGGGGGTTCAAGTCCCCCCCTTCGCACCACTGTTTCATTAATCCTTCTCTTTATCTTCTTTATCTTCTTTTTCTCTACTTTTTTGTTTTGTTTCCCTGCCCTTATTGTTCAAATTCATTTATTTCAAATTCATTGCGTCGCGTATGGTAAAAAACAGATCCGTCTGATCGGTTAGTCCAACAACATTAGCGGCATGTGGACCATAAGCAGCAACACGTAACTGTGCTCCTGTATGTCCTTGGCTGCCTCCTTCCGAATTCCCGTAGTTTACTGTCATGACAGCCCCGTCTTTAGTAATCAATGAACGCGTCAAACCCGGCGATTTAGCATCAGGCTCAATGATCTGGCTGGAATGTGCATGATCAGCAGTCACAATCACTAACGTATCACCCTGTTCTTTCGCAAATTTAAGCCCTACTTGTACCGCCTTATCTAAAGCGACGGTTTCACCAATTTGCGCACAAGGATTGGCATTATGATCCTGTTTATCAATCGAAGCGCTTTCGACTTGCAGGAAAAAGCCATTTTTGTTTTCTTTCAGTAAATTAATCGCTTTTTCTGTCATTTGTTCCAAAGTCGGTGCGTTAGGATCTAATTTAGGATTCACATTGCACTTCACAGGCTTTTCATTGATATTACCGTGATAAACCGCCTTTGCCCCTTCCCAGGCGACATCCATATTTCCATCATGGAACAAACCTAACAAGGGCTTTTGTTGATTGGCATCTTTGACGGCAGATAATGACTTCGCATCGGTTATCCACTGATATCCCTGATTCAATGCCTGTTGTTGTAATGTTTTTCCTTTATTGATGCCAGATACTGATTGTTGGGAAAATGATTTCGCTCCGCCCCCCAAAGTGACATCAGCGCGTGCTGCCAGTAATTGCTCGGTTATGGAGCCTTTACCACCATTTTCTAACGCATCAGTGGGACATTTTTTTGATGTTTCTTCCGGGCCATAACATTTACGGTTTGTGATATGTGCGTACAGGGCCGCTGGAGTCGCATCCTGAATTTCAGATGTCGTCACATTACCCGTTGCTTTACCGTTCTTTTTGGCCAATTCCAAAAGGGATGAGTGAGCGTTACCAAAAACATCAATGCCTAATGCCCCGTTATAGGTTTTCACTCCCGTTGACCATGCGGTGGCGGACGCCGCTGAATCCGTTACATAGTTGGGCTTTTGCGTTTTCTTATCCAGCGAGTAGTGAGTATATTGTCCGGTAAATGGCAAGGCGTCGATCCCTTTAAAGAATCCACCAGCGCCTTCTGCATAATTACGCGCAATGGTAATCTCAGAGTCCCCCATGCCATCGCCGATAAACAAAATCACATTCTTCGCTTTGTTGTTACTCAGGGCGGCTTTCAGTGCCTCAGTTTGATCTTGAGTCAAACGGCGTGCACCACCAAATTCAGTAATATTACCTTGTGCGGCGCGCTGTTGCGCCATAATGTGATTTGAATCGCTGGCTGCCCATGCAGGCATAATAGCTCCTGACATCAATACAGTAATGGCAGCAGCGAGCAGCTTTTTTTCATAATTACGCGACATAGGTTTTTCCTTGCAGTCAGATAAATATACCCCTCGTCTTTCAAGTGTAGCCTTGCTGGCTGCACCTTAAAATCCATTGGGTCAAAGATGAAAAATCAGCATGTTGAGTTGCTCGGATAATAGATATGTCATATGACAGTTATTTGAACCTATGACGACATTCTGATGACAGGAAGATCTTTTAAAAGATGAAAAAGTGAAATGGAGCGCCACAACAGCCAAAGGCCGGATGGCGCTCCATCAATATAAATTAATAGCGCATGATGACCGATTTCAGTTCCGTATAATGCTCAATGAAAGCGCTGCCAAATTCACGCCCCATCCCAGAGGATTTCACTCCACCAAATGGAACTGCTGGATCGAGGAACGTATGCATGTTGATCCATAAAATTCCCGCTTCAATGCGAGATGTCATACGCATCGCTTTACCCAAGTCGTTAGTCCATAAACTGGCAGATAAGCCAAACGGCGTTGCATTCATCATGGCAATCAGCTCTTCCTCATCGTCATAGCTGAGGAAAGTCCCTATCGGCCCGAATGTCTCCTCTTTCATTAGTGTGTCTTCAGCACTGTTGGCACGGATCACGGTTGGCATGACGAAAAAACCCTTCCTTTCCAGAGCATGGCCACCATATACGATTTCACTCCCCTCCTGGCGCGCTTTTTCAAACAAAGAAAGAGTTTTTTCATAATGCTCTTTATTTGCCAAAGGCCCCATTTCCGTTGATTCATCAAGGGGAGAACCGATTTTCATTGCAGACAGACGCTCAGACAACAATGCTAAAACCGCCTCCATATGAACAGAAGGAATATAGAAACGTTCCGCAGCCGCACAGATTTGCCCCTGATACACGTACCCCGCTTCCAGTATGCCATCAACGATTTTTTCAACTGTCATATCTGACAGAAAAGCCGCTGCGTTTTTGCCACCAAGTTCTAGCGTAGTGTGTTTCAGTCCCTGCTCCAGAGCCGATTTTCCAACAATCATGCCCGTTGGAACAGAACCTGTAAAAGTCACTTTGTCACAGAGAGGATGTGCGATCAGAGAAGAACCAATGCGTGCGCCCAATCCGTTGACAACATTGATTACACCATCTGGAATTCCCGCCTCTTTTGCCAGTTCTGCCACACGCAGCATAGTTAAAGGGGTATATTCACTGGGTTTCAGCACCACGGTACAACCACTGGTCAGCGCTGCCCCTAATTTCCAGATAGCAATCATGATGGAGAAATTCCACGGAACAATACCAACCACTACACCAATCGGCTCACGGCGGGTAAACGCGGTATATTTCTCTCCTTTAAATGAGGGCAATGAAACATCCAATGTTTCTCCGCTGATTTTGCTCGACCATCCGGCAAAATAGCGTAAATAATCGGCAGATGCCCCCACATCCAGCATACGAGATAACTGGATGGGTTTGCCTGAACATAAGCTTTCCAGTTGTGCCAGTTCTTCACTATTTTTCAGCAATAAATCAGCCAGCCGATTCAGGCAATTCCCCCGTTCCATGGGTGAAGTTTCTGCCCATACACCGTGAAAAGCAGCCGATGCCGCCTGCATTGCCTGATTAACTTCGGTTTCTCCTCCTTGATTGACCGTAGCTATCGTTTCACCCGTCGCTGGGTTAACGACAGGGAAAGTTTCATTTTCCTGACCAAGAATAGAGACTCCATTAATATAATGACCGTGAGAACGTTGCAGAAAAGCGGTAACAGACTCCAGCAAATTAATTTCACTCATCATCTCTTCCTCAGCCTAGCCAGACACCTGTCCGTTTATGCAAGCCATGTAATGTTTGACGAAACGTTCGCTGGTGATTTCCCACAGTACTTCAGTTCCTTTTGCCGCAAACCACGAGTCACCTTCATGATATTCAACCGTAACCCCAGTTTTGACATCCGTCAGTTTTATTGAGCCTTCATGCACTGTGGCCATTTCATCAAAGGGATAGACCATTTTAAATTTGCCCTTGGTACAGGCAAAAATACCGCAAGTCAGGTTATCCGATGGTGCGCCGTGGATCATGGCCGCACTCGCCTGCGGATCTCCCTCAACCACAACAGAACCAAGATTAGTGACGCTGCCAATGGGCATTAATTCAGGAAGGGCTTTATTTAATAATAATGGCTTGATCATGACTTTTACCTTTTAACAGTTACCATTCAAAAAAATCGTGGGGAAAATGCTAAACAGAGATCCGACTAACGACGTCCTTTCCAATAACCCGAAGTTTGGTGCCAAATTTTGCCGCCAGAGAGCAATACATTCCTAAAGCTGTCTTTCCCGATAACATTGAGATGTGGAATGGAACTCAGGAGTGAATAACGATCGGAGCCTTCGCTCATTCCTTCAGCAAGAATTTTGCAAATAATATGGCTTGGGGTTACACCAAAGCCTGAGTACCCCTGAACATAGAACACATTTTTATGCTTAGGCAGGGAACCGATTTGCGGGAACAAATTAACGCTGCAACATAATGGCCCGCCCCATGCCAATTCTATTTTCACGTCTTTCAGGTAAGGGAAGGTTTTCAGCATGATATGGCGGTTCCATGCTTTTAAATCGGAAGGTATATATTCAATAAACTGTGTCGCACTACCGTATAACAGGCGGTTTTCTTTAGTGACACGGTAGTAATCGATGACGGGGCTAATATCGCTGTATGCACCGCGAATCGGGCTTATCCGTTCCATCAAATCTTCGGGCAGTTCTTCTGTCATCAATTGGAAGGCATACGTATTGATAGTTTTTCGGTAGATAGTGGGTTCAAGCTCCTCATCCAAAAAGCCATTACATGCCCACAACATCTTGCCGGCACGAACTGAGCCGGTTGCTGTACGTACCGTGACCCGCGGGCCATATTCGACATTCAAGACCTGACTATTTTCAAAAATCTTAACACCGTATTCGGAGACAGCCTTAGCTTCGCCTAAAAGCAAATTGAGTGAATGAACATGCCCGCCACCCATATGTTTCAATGCACTGGTATAGCGCTCTGATCCAATGACTTTTTTAACATCAGACCCTGTATAAAGCTCGATTTCCTCATCAGGGGAAGCGGCACGGAAGCCTTCCAGCCAGCCCCGCAGGGTTTTATCATGCCGTGGATTCCAGCCAAGATAAGCATAACCCTGACAAAAATCTGCCTGAATATCATATTTGGCAATCCGGTCACGAATGATACCGGCTCCCAGGCTGCTGATTTTGAATATTGTTTCCAGACCTTTCTCACCAACATGGCGTTTGATCTTATCCAAGTCATGACCGATACCTGTCATCACTTGCCCACCATTACGACCTGTCCCCCCAAACCCCAGAGTCCGGCCTTCCAAAATAGCAATATTGGTGATCCCTTTTTCAGCGAGTTCTAATGCCGTATTGATACCAGAGAATCCCCCACCAATGATAACGACATCAACATCCAAATCTTCTGTCAGCATTGGAAAATGGAGATCATATTTCTTAGTTGCCGCATAGTATGTTAATGAATCAAGTTTATTATTCATGCTATACCCCGTGTGCATCTATCCCCTGATGATATACATCCAGTTACATTGCTATTCTGTTTTTTCAGGGAGATTTATCATATTTATTGAACATTGATTATTTAGGTGCATTCACAAAAATTTAACAAACACACCAACAAAAACATTAATAAGTTAATAATAATATGTCAAATCGTTGTCTGTGCATTTCATCTCAAGGTATATATGAATCACATGTACTTAAAATGCTCAAATTGTTTGTTGTTTTCATGTTAATCAAATCACAATTATTAAAATATTCATTAAAAAATGATGAGTTTTGTGTTTTCATTTTGTGATAGATGGAAGAGGAATTTTTTTAATACTGAATTATTCTGAAAGGGATATTTGCGTGTGTGCCTAATAAGTTTCGGATTGTAACCAAAACAGCCGCCTGAAAGATGAAAGGCATAATCACTAAAAGGAACAAATATGCTACCCAAGAAAATTATCCTTGATTGCGATCCCGGGCATGATGACGCCATTGCTCTCTTGCTTGCTCACGGAAATCCAAATATTGAACTATTGGCTGTAACGACCGTCGTTGGCAACCAAACTCTGAATAAAGTAACCCATAATGCGCTGTGCGTTGCCCGAATTGCCAATATTCGCAATATTCCTTTCGCAGCAGGATGCCATCGACCACTCGTTCGGGAGATCAAAACAGCACCGGACATTCATGGCGAGACTGGTCTGGATGGCCCTATTCTGCCTGAACCAGCAATGAGGTTGGATGCCCGTCATGCAGTGGATTTAATCATTGATGTGATTATGGAAAATCCGCCTAAAAGCGTCACTCTGGTTCCGACGGCGGGTCTGACGAATATCGCCATGGCTGCACGTAAAGCTCCGCAGATCGTCGAGCGAGTGAAAGAAGTGGTATTGATGGGAGGCGGCTACCACAAAGGTAACAGAAGCGCTGTTGCTGAATTTAATATTTTGATCGATCCGGAAGCCGCACACATTGTTTTTAATGAAAAATGGCCTCTGACAATGGTTGGCTTAGATCTCACTCATCAAGCTCAAGCAACACCTGACATTATCGGGAAAATTGCCCAAATTAAAACGCGTTCTGCTCAATTCGTTTTGGATGCACTCCAATTTTATGGGGATAGATATCGTGAGAACCAAGGATTCGGCTATCCTCCGGTACACGATCCCTGTGCGGTAGCCTATGTGATCGACCCTACTGTCATGACGACCCAAAAAGTTCCCGTTAATATTGAGCTAACCGGAGCCTTAACAACAGGCATGACAGTCGCAGATTTCCGTTTTCCACCACCTGAAGATTGCCATACACAAGTTGCCGTTAAATTAGATCAAGTTAAGTTCTGGCAGTTAGTGATCGATGCTTTGAAAAATATTGGCGAAACAACCTATTGACCTTAAAAGTCATAAGTCTGCTCGGGAAGAGTTAACTTAATAAAATCATGCGAATATATCCTTTGACCATTGAAATGATGCCCTGATTCAGTGGTTAAAGGAGATCCTATTCAATTAATCTGATCCCCATCAGCACCGCGCTACATAAGATCAAGGACAGGGTGGCATATTGAAATACCTTGTCAGGCATACGTTTCATCAGATATTTAGCAAAGGGGACAGACAACAGGGAACCAACAAATAACACCAGTGCCAGTTTCCAATTTGTATGACCGCCATACGCATAAGCAAAAGCAGATGAACCAGATAATATCATTGTGACGAAAAGGGATACGCCAATTGCTTGTTTTATATTCATCCGCCCGTAACGCAGCAACAATGGCAGCACGACAACTCCACCACCAACTCCTGTTGCTCCCAGTACCAATCCAGCACTTGTGCCGGGCAATAAAAGAGGTTTAACCATTCCTGATGTTGGATATGTGCCATTCATTTGTAACTGTGGTTGGCGTATTCGGCGATAAAAAAGATATAAGGAAAATAAGATAGCCAATACCACCAGCAAATTAATTCCCCATTCGATCTGCTCCTGATAGTGGCTAAAATGATTCAACAACGTTACACCATAACTAGCCAACACTGTGCTGGGTATCATGATCAACAGAATTATCAAAGATCGGCGCAGGGGAATATTTCCCATGCGAAAATGTATATAAGAAGATGATATTTTCATCAGCATTGAAAGAAAATTTGCCGTCGCTACAGCAGCCAATGCATCCAATCCGAAAAAATAAATCAGGATCGGCAGGATTATCACTCCACCGCCAACGCCAGTAGTGCTGATAACCAAACCAACAGCCGCCCCAATTGCAAGTTCAGGGATCAATAACATTATCTCGTTTCCAATTGGAATTTAATTAAAATTCATTCATCAAATGTTACCAAACGCTCCCTGCATAATATGACAAAAACACATATCATATTCAAAAAAAGAATATAAGTTACAAACAAACGATCACGGGAAAAGTTGGGGATCGCCTTCATCATTCAGGTTGTAGTTAATAAATTGAATGATGAAGGAGAAGAAAGAATGACGTTTTTTATTGCAGAGAAGTGATATCGATAATTAGCCCTAATGAGGCGGAAACATTGTTTTAAAATCAAACAGATCATTCAGTTCAATCTGTAATCCATTGGCAATCACATAAATAATTTCTAGGGTAGGATTTCTGACGCCGCGTTCAATGCCGCTGACATAAGTTCGATCCAATCCACATTTATCGGCAAAAGCCTCCTGCGACATCCCAGCTTCTTTCCTGAGATATCTAATTCTTTGCCCAAAAAGGGATCTGATGTTGTTCGATGTTTTCATCCGATAAGTATCGATTCGTGTTACTTATCCGACCACGGACTATGAGTCACTATTCAATTTGAGTTATGCTATGATGTGTGACTTATAGTCTACTGTTTAATAACTTACTTTTTAATTGAAAAAACGATAGCTAATTGGAGATCTTAAGGATGGAAAAAAAAGACTGGCATTCCGCTGATATTATTGCTGAATTGAAAAAACGCGGGACAACATTATCAGAAGTGTCACGAGAGGCAGGACTTGCATCATCAACCCTTGCCAATGCCCTACAACGGCATTGGCCGAAAGGCGAACGTCTTATCGCGACCGCATTGGAGCGCACGCCAGAAGAAATATGGCCTTCGCGCTATGAAAGAAAATAATCAAAAATAGAACCCAGCGCAGTGCTGGGTTCATTTACAAGCCGATCCATTAAAACGATCCATTTATAAAACAATCCATTTATAAACCATCAACTCGCCAGCTTTAAACCAACAATACCCGCAACGATCAAGCCAAGGCTCAAAATTCTGGCAAAATTCGCTGATTCTCCCAGTACCATAATGCCAAAAATTGCCGTTCCCACTGCACCAATGCCTGTCCACACTGCATATGCGGTTCCTGCTGGCAGATTTTTCATGGCATAGGCCAATAGCCCCACACTAACAGCCATCGCACCGATCGTAATTAGGCTCGGAATCAAACGTGAAAAACCATGCGTATATTTCAGGCTTACCGCCCACACCACTTCCAACAAACCCGCAATAAGAAGGATCAACCAAGACATGTCTTTCCCTTTTTATATGATGACAAGTGGGGCCGTCCCCAATGAGATGACGTTTATCCGAGTCGTCCCGAATAACGATAAGAAATGAAGCTGAATTATAGCTACCCGATCTGACTGCTGCAATAATGGCGACCGACGACTGACAATAAAAAACCGCAACCTCTGGACGAAGGGGTTGCGGTTTTTTTAGAATAACGGACTCGATTATTTAACGCGAGAAACGTATTCGTTAGAACGGGTATCAACTTTAATGACTTCACCGATCTGCACAAACAGAGGCACTTTTACCACAGCACCCGTGCTCAGGGTTGCTGGTTTACCACCAGTACCAGCGGTATCGCCTTTCAGACCTGGATCGGTTTCAACCACTTCCAGCTCAACGAAGTTTGGTGGAGTTACAATGATAGGACGGCCATTCCACAGAGTCAGAATACATTCTGCCTGATCGATCAACCATTTTGCATTGTCACCAACGGCTTTCTCATCCGCAGCTAACTGCTCGAAAGTCTCGTTGTTCATGAAATGCCAGAATTCACCGTCGTTGTACAAATAAGTCAGGTTAGCATCCATGACATCTGCACTTTCAACAGAATCTGTTGATTTAAAAGTTTTTTCCAGCAGTTTACCAGAAATCAGCTTACGAAGACGGACACGGGCAAATGCCTGTCCTTTACCTGGTTTAACAAATTCGCTGTCAAGAATAGCGCACGGCTCGCCATCTAACATGATTTTAAGACCTGAACGGAATTCATTGGTACTATAAGTAGCCATGGAGATCCTCTAATTTTTAACAAAATGGCTTAGCCAAAAAAATGGCACACATTATAACCCATATTCACCCTGTCAGAGAAGTCTGGCTAAAACAACTTGCGGATGTTATTACTGATCCCAATGAATTGTTGCAACTATTGTCTTTAAACACGCATGCCATATTGAAAGAAGGTAATGAGGCAAAGCGTTTATTTCCCCTGCGTGTACCAAGAGCGTTTGCAGCACGAATGAAAAAGGGCGATCCCCGCGATCCTCTGTTATTGCAAGTCCTGACTTCCCGGGAAGAGTTTGCTACGCCTTCTGGTTTCTCCACCGATCCATTAGATGAACAATGCAGTGTTGTACCTGGCTTATTACATAAGTACCACAATCGCGCCTTGTTATTGGTCAAAGGGGGATGTGCGGTAAATTGTCGTTATTGTTTCCGCCGTCATTTCCCTTATGAAGATAACAAGGGCAATAAAAACAATTGGCAGCTTGCTCTGGATTATATCGCTCAACACCCTGAGCTTGATGAAATTATCTTTTCCGGCGGTGATCCACTGATGGCAAAAGATCATGAGCTGGATTGGTTAATCAGTCACATTGAATCTATCCCACACATTAAGCGGCTACGGATCCACACGCGTTTGCCAGTTGTTATCCCTGACAGAATCACGCTTTCACTGTGTAATCGTTTAGCACAGACCCATTTGCAAGTGATCATGGTCACCCATATCAACCATGCCAATGAAATTGATGATGCCTTCCGGGAAAGTATGATGAGGCTGAAACAAACTGGTGTAACTCTGCTTAATCAAAGTGTGATGCTACGCGATGTTAATGATAATGCAGATATTCTGGCTAATTTAAGTAACGCGCTATTTGATGCAGGTATTTTGCCTTACTACATCCACGTTCTGGATAAAGTTCAAGGTGCTGCACATTTTCTTGTGAGTGATGGAGAAGCGAAAACCATCATGCGAGAATTATTGTCAAAGGTATCCGGTTATTTAGTGCCTTGTCTGACAAGGGAAATTGGGGGGGAACCAAGCAAAACGCCTCTGGATTTAGAATTGAAACAAAATTAGTGCCCATCAATCACTGAGTGGGCTGACTTCATCATTGAAGATTTTCCAGAATGGGCAGCGCCAGAAACCAAACGTATATGTCATTCTTGCTATTCCGAAACGTTTCTTCTGAGCATTGCCCAAACTTATTTTTCACTAACCCCATCGATTTTTACATCCATATCGGATAGACAACACCACCTCATCTACGGGGCTATCTCTTTTATTTTTCTGCCATTAATGCCTAAGGGCATTTATAGACCTGACCAACCATTTTGCTATCAAGAGGTACAAAGCTACCCAGCAAATTCTCCGATGGACTGTTTACGCCATAGATAACGTTTCCACCAATTTCAGCCGCTTTATTGCGTAAATCATTGGCTGCACTGCGCATAGAACTGCTCTCGCCGCTAACACCATTGAGCCAGTTGCTTTGCGTACCGGTAATTTCACCTAACCGCTGGCATTCACTGCCCGGTTGAGTATCCACAAATTGCACATTAGCACCAGCGGAGGTTAACTGATGATTCGTTGTACATCCTGCCAATAATAATACTGACGCACCAAGCAAAATTTTAATTCGCATAACTTCCCTCAATAAAAAGGCGAGCAAGTTTTTCCTGCTCGCCTTCAAAGTTTTGTCCTAACGGATGGGCAATTCCATCATCAGGATGAACAGCATTACATCATGCCGCCCATTCCACCCATGCCGCCCATGCCGCCAGCTGCACCTAAGTCAGCTTTGTCATCTTTAGGCAGCTCAGTCACCATCGCTTCGGTGGTGATCATCAGGCCAGCAATAGAAGCTGCGAATTGCAGTGCAGAACGGGTTACTTTAGTTGGATCCAAGATACCCATTTCGATCATGTCGCCATACTGTTCAGTTGCAGCGTTATAACCGTAGTTGTCTTTACCTGCTTTCACGTTGTTCACAACAACAGAAGGTTCTTCACCTGCGTTGTCTACGATCTGACGCATTGGCGCTTCCATTGCACGCATTGCAACACGGATACCCACGTTCTGATCTTCGTTGTCACCAGTCAGGCCAGCGATAGCGCCAGCAACGCGAACCAGTGCAACACCACCACCAGCAACAACACCTTCTTCTACTGCCGCGCGGGTTGCGTGCAGAGCATCGTCAACGCGAGCGCGTTTTTCTTTCATTTCAACTTCAGTCGCTGCACCTACTTTGATAACAGCAACACCGCCTGCCAGTTTAGCTACGCGCTCTTGCAGTTTTTCACGGTCATAGTCAGAAGTGGATTCTTCGATTTGCTGGCGAATTTGAGTAACACGAGCAGCAATTGTGCTTTCTTCACCTACACCATCAATGATGATAGTGGTGTCTTTGTTGATAACAATACGTTTTGCCTGACCCAGATCTTCCAGAGTCGCTTTTTCCAGCTCCAGACCGATCTCTTCAGAGATAACAGTACCGTTAGTCAGAGTTGCGATATCTTGCAGCATTGCTTTACGGCGATCACCGAAGCCTGGTGCTTTAACCGCAGCAACTTTCACGATACCACGCATGTTGTTAACAACCAGAGTTGCCAACGCTTCACCTTCAACATCTTCAGCGATGATAACCAGAGGCTTGCTTGCCTTGGCTACGCCTTCCAGAACTGGTAGCAGTTCACGGATGTTGGAGATTTTCTTGTCAACTAACAGGATGTATGGGTTTTCCAGCTCAACAGCACCTGATTCTGGTTTGTTGATGAAATAAGGAGACAGGTAGCCACGGTCGAACTGCATACCTTCAACAACATCCAGTTCATCTTCCAGGCCAGTACCTTCTTCAACGGTAATTACACCTTCTTTACCGACTTTATCCATCGCTTCAGCGATCAATTTACCTACAGTTTCGTCGGAGTTTGCAGAGATTGTGCCAACCTGTGCAATAGCAGTGGAATCAGAGCAAGGTACGGACAGGTTTTTCAGCGCCTCAACGGCAGAAATAACTGCTTTGTCGATACCGCGTTTCAGATCCATTGGGTTCATGCCAGCAGCAACAGCTTTCAGACCTTCGGTGACAATCGATTGAGCCAGTACTGTTGCAGTAGTAGTACCATCTCCTGCCGCATCATTGGCTTTAGAGGCAACTTCTTTAACCATCTGCGCACCCATGTTCTCGAATTTGTCTTCCAATTCGATTTCACGTGCTACAGATACACCGTCTTTAGTGATAACAGGTGCACCGAAAGATTTATCCAAAACTACGTTACGACCTTTAGGACCCAGAGTGACTTTAACTGCATCAGCCAGTACATTCACACCGCGTAACATTTTGCTACGAGCATCATTACCAAATTTTACGTCTTTAGCTGCCATTGTGTCTTTCCTTTAAATTCATTCAATTAAGAAGATCTAAGCGCAAGGACTAGATTACGCTTCAACAATTGCCAGAATGTCGCTTTCAGACATGATCAATACTTCTTCATTATCGATCTTCTCTGTTTTAACGCCGTAACCTTCATTAAAAATGACGGTATCACCCACTTTTACATCCAGCGCTTTCACTTCCCCGTTTTCAAGGATGCGACCATTGCCAACTGCCAAAATTTCTCCACGGGTGGATTTGCCCGCAGCAGAACCAGTCAGAACAATTCCGCCAGCGGATTTTGATTCAACTTCTGTACGCTTGACGATAACGCGGTCGTGTAATGGACGAATGTTCATTGATAGATCTCCTATAAATAAAGTCCATATCAGGTAAGAGGATTGATACCAGAACCCAACAGAACCAGTACCATGAAGCTACAAGTTGGGGCTTAAGATCGGGACTTCAAGGGTGAGAGCCAAAAAATATTTTACTTTTTTATTACCCATTGAAATTTCAGCCTAAGCAGACACCATTATTTTTTTTTGTGTTCACTGCCAGAATTATGTTCACTGCCAGATTCATCATGATTTTTTTGATCATCTGGCTTCTGACCATCCAATGTATAGGAAGCGTCATCTTGCCTACGCTCATACTCTCCCTCAAAGGTCTGCCCGTTCTGGTGGCTTGAGCTATGATTATTCGAACCCGAACTATGATTATTTGAACCATAAAAGGCATTGGAGCGGTAAAAATTGATATGGGGCAGCATCTTTGCCGTCAGAAGTTTCTGTACAGGCGGCAGCAGCAACAACAACCCGAGAAAATCAGTGAAAAAACCGGGCACTATCAGTAAAAATCCCGCAATGACTAAAGAAACACTTTTGATGGCTTCTTCGGCAGGGCTTTCACCCGCTGCAATTTTTTGCTGCATAGACATAAAATTCTTGATGCCCTGATTACGTACAAGAGACACACCAAGACAAGAAGTAAGAATAACCAGCAGCAGAGTCAGCAAGACCCCGACTTCAGAGGCAATCCGGACAAACAGGACAGACTCGATGTAAACCAGCAGGCATATAAGAATAAGTGGGAGCCAGCGCACGCGGTTCTCCTTTCATTATTTATTTGTCGTTCACACTATTTATGTGCATCGCATTATTGTTCATCGCAGTAAATATCGTTCATCACAATATTTATCGTTCATATTATGCCAGAAGCACACAATATGGCGTTAGATCACATAATGTGGGGATGATAGTAACAGTTTTCAATACTTCAGAGAGTTGACTTTCCATCTCTGTAATCGTGACTTCAATCACACATATGTGATTTCATTAATAAAATAGCACTATAAAGTGATCCAGGTTCAAGGCATTTATAATAAATCCACATATGATCGCGCACACAATTCCATGATAAGTGTTTAATATCAAGACAATTGTCGCCGGCAACATTATTCTAAACAAACACGTAATAGAACAGTAAAAAAACGTATCCAATTTTAAGAAGGTTCTCATGTCAAACAACATTCGTATCGAAGAAGACCTGTTAGGTAAACGAGAAGTCCCTGCTGAAGCCTATTATGGTATTCACACTCTGCGTGCGATTGAAAACTTTTATATTAGTGACCGTACTATCAACGATGTCCCAGAGTTCATTCGTGGCATGGTCATGGTGAAAAAAGCTGCGGCACTGGCAAACAAAGAACTCCATACTATTCCCGGAAAAGTGGCGGACATTATTGTCAAAGCTTGTGATGAACTCCTCAACACTGGCAAATGTATGGACCAATTCCCTGTTGATGTCTTCCAAGGCGGTGCAGGTACTTCTCTGAACATGAATACCAACGAGGTACTGGCGAATATCGGTCTGGAATTGATGGGACATCAAAAAGGCGAATATGAGTACCTGAATCCCAATGATCACCTGAACAGAAGCCAGTCCACCAATGATGCTTACCCTACGGGTTTCCGTATTGCTGTCTATAACTCATTGATGCAATTAATTGAATCCATTGAGTTGCTGAAAGCAGGATTCGACAGAAAAGGCGCTGAATTCGACGATATCCTGAAGATGGGCCGTACCCAGTTGCAAGACGCTGTTCCAATGACACTGGGTCAAGAATTCCGTGCTTTCTCCATTTTGTTGAAAGAAGAAATCAAAAACATCAACCGCACAGCAGAACTGCTGCTGGAAGTGAACCTCGGCGCGACTGCGATCGGTACTGGCTTGAACACTGCGCCAGGTTACCAACAGTTGGTAATTGAAAAATTGGCCGAAGTCACAGGATTACCTTGCCAACCAGCAGAAGATTTGATCGAAGCGACTTCCGACTGCGGCGCTTACGTGATGGTTCACAGCGCGCTGAAACGTCTGGCTGTTAAGATGTCCAAGATTTGTAATGACTTGCGCCTGCTCTCTTCCGGCCCTCGCGCTGGTTTTAACGAAATCAACCTGCCAGAATTGCAGGCAGGTTCTTCAATCATGCCAGCTAAAGTTAACCCGGTTGTGCCAGAAGTTGTTAATCAGGTTTGCTTTAAAGTCATTGGTAACGATACCTGTATCACTATGGCAGCCGAAGCCGGTCAGTTGCAGCTTAACGTCATGGAACCCGCTATTGGTCAGGCCATGTTTGAATCTATGTCTATCCTGAGCAACGCTTGCCGTAATCTGGTTGAGAAGTGTATCAACGGTATTACAGCCAATAAAGAAGTGTGCGAAAGCTTCGTCTTCAACTCCATTGGTATCGTCACTTATCTGAACCCATTCATTGGTCACCACAATGGCGATATCGTGGGCAAGATCTGTGCTGAAACTGGTAAGAGCGTTCGTGAAGTTGTGCTGGAGCGCGGCTTACTGACAGAAGCTCAGTTAGATGATATTTTCTCCGTTGAGAACCTAAAACATCCAACTTATAAAGCAAAACGTTTTGATGACTGATTAAATGTTTATAATAACGAGTTCGTCTTAATTATTAAGGCACGCCATTCCAACCGGAAGCGTGCCTTTTTAATTGTCTGCAAACACAAAGTATTAACCATAAGTTTTCATAAGATCAAATAAATTAAGGAGTACGTAACATGTTAGCCGTAGAATTAGCTATCGTTCTGCTGGCCATTTTTTTGGGAGCACGACTAGGGGGAATTGGTATTGGCTTTGCTGGAGGGCTTGGTGTTTTAATTTTATCTACGATAGGTGTCAAACCAGGCAATATACCATTTGATGTTATTTCAATCATTATGGGCGTTATCGCCGCAATTTCTGTCATGCAGGTGGCTGGTGGGTTAGATTATTTGGTTCAGCAAACTGAGAAATTACTACGAAGGAATCCGAAATACATCACTATCCTCGCTCCCATCGTCACTTATTGTTTAACACTACTAGCTGGAACAGGGAATATCTCCCTAGCAACACAACCTGTCATCGCCGAAGTAGCAAAAGAACAAGGCATTAAACCATGCCGACCACTATCCACAGCTGTCGTAGCTGCACAAATAGGGCTCACCTCTTCACCAATCTCCGCCGCTGTTGTCTATATGTCTTCTATTATGGAAGGGCAAGGTGTCAGCTATATTCAAATGTTGTCGATAATAATTCCTTCATCATTTGTAGCCGTTATTTTGATGGCATTTATCATCTCATGGCTCTTCGATTCCAAATTGTCTAATGACCCAATTTATCAAAAACGTCTTGCAGATGGTCTAGTTGAACTACGCAGCAGCCATAAAATTGATATAAAACCAAAAGCTAAACTCTCTGTACTACTGTTTCTGTTGGGAGTTATTGGGATTGTTATTTACGCGATTATTAACAGCCCGAGTATTGGCTTAATCGAAAAACCAATTATGAATACCACCAGTGCGATACTTATCATAATGTTAAGTATCGCTACCCTCACAACTGTTATTTGCTCCGTTAATACCGATGCTATTTTAAACTCAAGTACTTTTAAAGCTGGGATGAGTGCCTGTATCTGTATTATGGGTGTCGCATGGTTAGGGGATACATTTGTTCAAGCGAACATGGACTGGATTAAAGAAACGGCGGGTAGCTTGATTCATGCCCAACCTTGGCTGTTAGCGATCATTTTCTTCTTCTGTTCAGCGTTACTCTATTCACAAGCAGCCACAGCAAAGGCTCTGATGCCAATGGTTTTGGCGCTGCATGTAACGCCATTGACTGCGATTGCTTCTTTCCCTGCGGTTTCAGGATTATTTATCCTGCCAACTTATCCGACATTAGTTGCAGCGGTGCAGATGGATGATACAGGAACCACGCGTATTGGGCGTTTTGTCTTCAACCATCCATTCTTTATTCCGGGAACCATTGCCGTTGTATTGGCTGTCACATTCGGCTTTCTGTTTGGCGGCATGATCTTGTAGTTTTATTAATCGAACATTTGGAAATATTATTTCAGGGGCAATAACGCCCCTGAAATATTTCCATCGTAAAAATCTTTTTTCTCCCCCAGAACAGCATTGTATTAATATTAATCAAGTGGCTTTCTGCTATGGGCGTCATCGGTTATAGTGCTGACTAAATAAATTTTACGAATCAAACTCACGATACAAGCAGGCCAAAGATTACTTATGATGAAACGTATTCTCATGTTGTTTCTGCTGTTCAGCGGTATCGCTTTTTCTCCTATCAAAGCCAGCGCACTGTTTGAACAACCGGGGCAAAGTCTCTACCTTCCTGCTGAGCAGGCATTTATGTTTGATTTTCAGCAACAAGGAAATAAACTCACTCTGAACTGGGATATCAAACCCGGTTACTACCTCTATCGAAAACAATTCAGGATTATTCCCAAGCAAGCCTCATTGGGTGAAATGGTTTATGCCAAGGGAATAGATCATGAGGATGAATTTTTTGGGAAGAGTGAAGTTTATTTTCAATCAGCGCGCATTGATGTTCCTATTTTATCCGCCACCAATGACGCTTCTCTTGAGATAATTTATCAGGGATGTGCAGAGGCGGGTTATTGTTATCCTCCTGAAACATTAAGCGTACCATTACAAGCGGTGGTTGCTTCAGACCAATCAAATAATGAAACCGCAGTATCGCAACAGGAAAGCCCCCAAACCAAAGAACATGACGTTCCATTTTCCCCGTTATGGGCGTTGTTGATTGGTATTGGCATCGCTTTTACGCCTTGTGTACTGCCCATGTATCCGCTGATTTCCAGCATTATTCTGGGCCAGAAACGCCCCGAAAGCCTGAAACGAATATTTTGGCTCGCCATGAGCTACGTTCAGGGAATGGCACTTACTTATACCGTGCTTGGATTAATCGTCGCGGCTGCGGGCCTGCAATTTCAGATTGCCCTGCAAAGCCCTTACATTTTGATCGGGCTGTCAGTGCTATTTATTTTGCTCGCCCTATCAATGTTCGGGCTATATAACTTGCAACTTCCTTCTTCTATCCAAACTCGTTTGGTGGATTGGAGCAACAAACAGCAAAGCGGCTCTTATATTGGCGTGTTTAGTATGGGTGCCTTAGCCGGGTTGATTGCCTCTCCCTGCACTACTGCACCACTCAGCGCCATTTTGCTCTATATCGCCCAAAGCGGTAATACGCTGGTTGGAGGTCTGACTCTTTATCTTTACGCATTGGGTATGGGATTACCGCTTATCGCAGTCACATTATTCGGCCACAAACTTCTGCCTCGCAGCGGCCCGTGGATGCAATACGTTAAAGAAGCCTTCGGGTTCATTATTCTGGCTCTGCCGGTATTCTTACTGGAGCGCGTTCTTGGTGACACATGGGGCGTCAGATTGTGGAGTATGCTGGCGGTTGCGTTCTTAGGATGGGCTTTCGCATTAACATTAAACAGCAAAAACGGCTGGCTGCGTATCTTACAAATTGTCTTGCTGGCTCTGGTACTTATCGCTTCACGTCCCTTGCAAGATTGGATGTGGGGAACGCCTACGGCAGAACAGCAAAAGACAGCAATAAAATTCCAACAAATCAGTGACTGGCAAGAATTAAGCCAAATTTTAGCCGAAAATAGCCATCAGCCGATTATGTTGGATTTGTATGCCGACTGGTGTGTAGCCTGCAAGGAGTTCGAAAAATATACTTTCAGTGATCCACAAGTACAGGCACAATTGAGTCAATTCCTCCTGTTACAGGCAAATGTCACAGATAACGGGCCAAAACAGAAAGAATTACTACACAAATTGCAGGTAAGAGGGCTGCCCACTATCTTGTTCTTTGATACTCAAGGAAAAGAGTTAATCGATTCACGAGTCAGTGGATTTATGAATGCAGAACGTTTTAACCAGCATGTGCAGCAAATACAACATTTACAACAAAAATAATCTGGAAGGAAAGTCACCGTGCAACGTGAATATGTGCTTAGCCATGCCCTGAACTTATTGGAGCAACATGGCCTGTCAGCAACACTGGAGACACTTTTAACTCCCCTGAATATTGATATTGACCATATAAAACATTTTTGGCCTGATCGTGAGGCCCTGCTCTACGATTGCTTACGCTACCACAGCCAACAGATTGAGATCTGGCAGCGCCAAATCCTGTTGGATGAAAACTTGAATCCTGAACAAAAGTTATTGGCCCGCTTTGATGCTCTCAAGGAAAAAGTACAGGAACAGCGTTATCCGGGTTGTCTGTTCATCGCAGCTTGCAGCGCTTTCCCTGATGCAGACCATCCGATTCATCAATTGGCAGAATTGCAAAAACAAAATTCCTTCCATTACTCAACGGAGTTATTGCAGCAACTCGATATTGAAGATGTTCAACAAGTCGCCAAACAGATGGAACTTATCCTTGAAGGATGTCTTAGTAAGCTACTCGTGAAAAGAGATCTTGAAGATGTCCTGACGGCAAAACTGCTGGCTGAAGATATTCTAACCATCGCAAAATGCCGAAAAAATGGGGCGTTAAGTTAATAAAAAGCGGCCAAAGCTGAATAACCACACTAAGTTGGTATAAAAATACAGCGAACAATCAATTTTAATGATTTTTTCGCAGAAAGTGTTTGACGGATTGGGCTGAATACGGTTTAATGCGCCCCGTTAGCCCGGATAGCTCAGTCGGTAGAGCAGGGGATTGAAAATCCCCGTGTCGGTGGTTCGATTCCGCCTCCGGGCACCACTTCAACTTCCAGTGAAGTCCAGCCCAGTAAAACAATTCCTGTCAAATCCAGCAAAATCAACACTATTATCTATTTCTACGTCTAGTTTCGTCTGTTGCAATCAATATGCAGCGAAGGGCATAATTCGGGGCACTTACCGTTCGATTACAAGGATGCCCTTAATAATGAAACTAAACGCCCGGCAAATCGAAACTGCAAAACCCAAAGAAAAAACCTACAAACTCGCCGATGGCGGTGGCCTCTATTTATAGCTGAATCAATATAGATTCTTGAGAGTCGTATCAGTTGAGTAACGGGCTTCAATCAGGTGATCGCCCAGAACAAATAAATTCGTGTTCAGTTCCTGAGGGCAATTTTCTGGGCGGATATTACAACCACGATCGTCCGCATAGTTTTAATGGTGGAATTTCACCGGTTGAATATGAAAAGCAGTGGGAAGAGGCTAAAAATGTGTCCGGTATTTCTTGACCGCTACACATCATCGGCGGGCTGGAGAGGCAGGACAGCAGCGGCCAGCCCACATTTTCCTGTAACAGCGGCGGGTAATCAAGGGTGACAGGCGTGATATTATTTACGCTGAGATGAGAAGGAGAACCTTCCTGCGTCGCAGTGATAATGTTTTGTTCCAGCGTACACGCCTGTACATGGTAGCCGGTGAAATAGCCTGATACTTCAATGACAGGTAAGTCGTTTGCCGGTTTCCCGGTCAAATCAAAAAAACGCAGACGGTGCTGGGTTCTGTCCAGAAAATCACGCTCGGTCTGAAGCTGGTAGTAAAAAGTGTCGGGTTGCCGGTCGTCATCCAGAAAATGTCCTGCTGGAGTAAACTGCTCAATCGGCAACCAGTGGTAAGGTGTGCCCCGCTGCTCGCTGTCATCAGGCTGTTGCTCGACCTGAATCTCCCGTAGCCGGAACAACCGCAACGATTCTCCCAACGGTAAAGGGTAACTGTGATTATCGGCTTCCAGCAAAATAGGTGGGCTGGTCTGATTTTCCAGATGAATAGCAGGTACGCAGCCCAACAAAAACGCCTCATCGACATCCTATATGTTTTAACAACTGCTTTTTGTTTTCATAACGCAGTGTTTCGTCACCACATATCAGGGCTCAGTCATCTAAGTATTCTAATGCCTTATCCTCGAGCTTTCTTCACTAATGCGACAGAACCGAATCACCACGCATCCGGCCCAACCCACAGAGATGTAATATAGTGATTATTATCGCATTCGGCATAAATTTTTTGGCCACTAGAAGCAGCAAAAATTGCCGTTGAAAGCAGGGATTTTCCTGCATCAGTATTGTTTAGATGAGCTGCCCAAAACCAGCTCTGACCACTTTTATTTTTAATTGTAAAGGCCAACCGATTTTTATTTCCCTCATATCCTGTGGAAACGGAAATAATATAGCCTGTAATGGATTCATTGCAGTTTATTGCATCATTCTTACCTGTAGGAACGGAGATATTTGGCTTTAATTGGCTGCCAGTTATCTTGTCACCATTCCCCTCCGCTGACACACTGCAAGCAAAAAAACAAAATAATACGAACAAATAAATTGATTTCATAGCAATTCATTCCTTTTTAATTAATGTGTATTCACATACAGAGAAATAAGAAATATAAGAGTCTCACTATTATGACAAGCTGTTTAGAACTGTCGCTTCGTCTAACCAACTCTTGATACAAAGTATTCTCGGATCCTGAAAATTTTATTCATAAAGTTTTTACTTCGATAAAAATTTCCAGCTATAATTATTATGTTCTTGCCAGTTTTAGTTAATTTATTCATATGTAATGTATTCAATTTTCCAGCTTATTACTTTGGGTTGTGATGTACAGGCACTAAAAAAACCATTATTAGTTTCTACGGTAAACGCACGATCAAGATCTGGTTGAATTTCCATGAAAGAGGGGCCTGTACTATAGTAACAGCTTGAATCAACATATGAAATTTTGGCTATGCCACTACCTTTATTTTCAAATTTCATATTATCAGTTGATGAGAAATTTATTATGCTTAACATTGTGTCGTTTTTTTCTGCACCTCTAGCACTTATGGTGAGCTTCTCGTCATTGATTGATTGGTCATCATGTATGATTAATTGGAATTTATTATGTGACGAATAGTCTCCGCTGGAACAGGCGCTTTCACTTCCATCGCATTTTAAACTCAGATTGACCTGACAGCCACCCTTTCGGGTGAAGGTGGTATGCCACTGACTATAAAAGATAAGCTCTATCTCGTCTGTGGTTTTAAGTTCAACTGTACAAATCTTAACTTTTGGTTTTGGCTTAGGCGTGGAATTACTCAGCAATATACTGACAATGGGCACCATTGTTTTTGCTAATGGGTAAACAATATTATAATCACAGTCTGCATTATTTGAACGATCAAAAAATCTAGAAACCTGATTGAAACGATCACAAAATCCAGAAACCTGATTGAATAACAACCTTCTTTCATGTTCTGATATAGCAATATTATTAATATTTAATGGCCTATCAAGCTGTTGATGCAAAGTTAGTAAAAAATAAATTGGATATTCAAGCATTACTGGTGCTTGTGGAACACTACTCTCTAAATCTCTGTATACAGCAAAATTATTTAACCTACTAAACATCGGGTGAACATCTGTACTCGTAAGGTTTACCCCCCGGAGTACATCATCAGGATGACCCAATCCTAAAGCATGACCCATCTCATGAAGTACAAGCGCATATGTAAAAATTTCTGCATACCCACTTAAATCAAGATCATTCCCCATTGTGGTTTCCCAAGTGTCGTAAAGCCTGTCAGATACAGCAATGGTAGGCACAAAATATATTCCTGGTGACGTAATGCCATAATTAAATCTCATCTCATCATATTCATAGTAAATAGGCATAGCAGTTATTGCGTCTAAATATCCAAGATAGTAATCAGGCCTGGTTCTATCTAGCATAGTAGGCAACATAGTTTGTAGAATAAAATTAGGTTGTTCCCCCGGTTGAAATTCCCTGATAGTAAAATAAGGATTCAGCACATTATTCCAATATGCTGCAGCACGGCGCATAAGTGGTGCGATCCGAATATCAGCTTGGAAATCGTCATATGTATATTGTATCGATAAATTTGGGTCGGGCAGTCTATATCTTATTGTATTTCCGTAAGCCATTATGGGATTATAAACATTACCTTCTGTATCAAAAAAGAAACCGACAACCGAACGCCTTGGATCACCTTCGGGTAATGGCTGGCCAAATGCCATGAAAATAGATGGTAAAAATGATAACATTGCCATTATGGCAATAAATATTTTCTTTATTAAATTCATAATATGCTCCCATTATCCTTTTACCAAGCATCTGGCCCAACCCATAAGGAGTTAATATTTTGGTGATCTCCGACCGCCTCGCACTCAGCAAGAATTTTTTGCCCACTAGCGGCAGCATATGACGCCAGTGCTTGTATGGATTTACCTGCATCTGTATTAGCATCATACTGTGACCAGTACCATTCGTGATTTTTTCTATTTTTATCAACCACGGTAATAGCGATATAATTTTTTATCTTCGGGCCTTTGTTATAACCTCCATACCCAATAGCAACAGAGACAACATAACCGAGGTAGGAAGACTGAGCGGTACATTTTTTTCCTTGCGCAAGTTGAGACGATTTTTCGTTGGTGTTAGGTTTTATTTTATAAATTTGGGCATATGCTGCTGAAAAAAAACTTAGGGTGAATAAAATAAAAACTCCTGACAGTATTTTTTTCATGATATTCATAAATAAGTCTCCGTTTTAATTTTATTAAAAATTTGTGTTATTGGCTTCACCTCATGGTCTTTGTAAAAACTGGAACGGAGCAAGTAACAAGTGGCAAGTGAAATACGAGCGTTATCGTCTTTTGTACGTTCAATATAATTGAGTAAGCACCGAAGATAATTCGGGCTATGCTGGTGTGAACTGCCAAGGTGAGACAAAGGTGTCGAACAAGCCTGTAATTCGTGTAATTCCTGCATCCAGGTGTGAACCGATAGTTGCATTTGACACCTCTTCTTATGTTGAGGAAGAGAAGAAACCTATCATAACACACAAACATAGCTAAATAATGAATGTTTTTTAATGTATTTATAATGAAGAGTGAGTCACTAAACTGGCTCAATTTTTCCATTGTGTTTAAAAACAGGTTCTGTTGCATTAAAACAATTATCTGAAGTGGTCAGTTGAAAGTGGTCACTACATTCACGTTTTTCTAAGTAGCTGATCCTAATTATGCTACATTCTTGCCATTCCATGTCCATTCCCAGAATAGGGGGATACTGTATGATTTTTTCCGTGATCTACTATTAGGAGCAGCTATTTAGAAATACACGATAAAATCATCATCACCTTCATTGAACCTAAATACGATGTTTAGTACAAATCAACGGATTGAATGCGTGACCCAGGCATTCTGATGATGGCTAACGGGCGGTTTTGGTGGGTAAACTCGCCCGTTAAACATATATGGGTATTATTTTTACCTAAAATGTAACAGCAAAATTGCAGCATCATTCTTTATCAAATAAAAACGGATGAAAGATGATACTTAACACAATCAAATAAGTCCGTGTACCAAAATCACTCCGATACATAAAGGTCCGACATATCTCCATATAAGCAGTAAACACTGACGGTTCCGCGATGACATATTATCCGGTATTAGTGCATTGACCTTGCGTGACCAGCCAAATACGAGGCAAATGATAATCCCGAACAATGGCATTAGGACATTGGAAGTAACAAAGTCCAGCATGTCGAAGATGGTTTTTCCACCTAATGTAACGTGACTTAAGGGGCCAAAAGATAAGGAAACAGGGATCCCCATTAACATAATCGATGCCGTGACTATTAAGCTGGCTTTACGACGTGACCATTGGAAGCGCGTCTGAACATAAGCAACAATGTGTTCAAGTAATGAAATTGCTGAAGTCAGTGCAGCCATTAATAACAATAAAAAGAAAGTGACTGCTAATATTGAACCACCGGGAAGACTGGCGAAATAAATTGGCATCGTCATAAACGTTAATCCGGGTCCCGCATTAGGTTCTAAGCCAGCCGCCGCCAAAGCAGGAAAAATCATCAGGCCAGCCAATATACAAACCAAACAGGAGAGGATAACAACCCAGATACTTGATCTACCAATACCTTTGTTATTAGGTAAATAAGAGCTGTACGTAATGTGAATCCCCAAACCGATAGACAGTGAAAAAAAGGCCAACCCTAAGGCATCTAAAACACCTTTTCCGGTCAAGCTACTGAAGTCTGGGTAGAGGAATAATTTTAGCCCTTCTGAAGCGCCAGGTAAGCGGATGCCGATAATAATTAACACTATCATGATCAAGAATAACAGTGGCATCATGACTTTAACGGACTTTTCCAAACCTTTTTGCACGCCAGATAATACGACAAAACAGGTTAGTCCTGAAAATGCCAGATGTGCAATTATCGGCCACCATGGATTGCTGATGAAATTGGTGAAAATAGATTTCAGTTGAGAGATATCGGTAATATTCAACTGTCCTGTACTTGCCATCACCGTATAACCGATAGTCCAACCACCGACAACACTGTAAAAGCTATAGATACACCATGAACTGAATATACCTATAAAGCCAACCCACCCCCAGTGTTTACCCAGTGATTTTTTAAATGCATTAACGGCCACTTCACCCGTACTGCTTCCCAGTATGTTCTCAGCTAACAGAACCGCTAATCCAATCACAAAGCTAAACAATAAAAATACAACCAGAAATGCACCACCACCATTTGTTGCTGAAACATACGAGAATTTCCAGATGGCACCAATGCCAACGGCAGATCCGGTTGCTGCTAATACGTGCCCCAGACGGGATGTCCATTGTTGACTCATGCTAACCCCCGAATAAATACAGTGTCAGCACATGTATCCAGGCCCAATGCCCAAATATCTTTAGATAATAAACGGTATGTCATAATAATTGTTAACTTATTGTTGTAAAAATGATTACATATGTAATAGTAACTATCACAACTACTTGAATTTCCACTGGCGAAACTGGGTTATGATTTAACAGCCAGTGATAAGCATCATACTCACTGATACTCGCAAGATACAGAATGATAGTGGTAATAACAGCTAGAATCGCCAACAACTGCCCCCGGGTAAAACTTTTAAGTACTAGGTGTTGTTGACATTTTGTGAGGAGTTATTGAACAGCATGAAGATTTGGTATAATCGTTTTCGCCAAAAAATAACCAGACCTCACCATCATGCCGCGAGCTATGTTAACAGATACACAATGGAAATTGCAGAGCCAGTATAACCAGCTCTGCTTGTTTTATGCTCTATGAATCATCAGAATTGCCATTTAAAACCCACGTTCATGCTATTGTCCTGATGGCTGCCGGACAACAATCCGCTATAGCCGAGCGTAAATGACACATTATCACTTGCACTCATTTCCGCATTCGCTTTCAACACCACGCCGTCACGGGAAACCGGAACACTACGGGTCACAAAAGTCGTGTTACTACCACGGAATGCCAGTCCTGTAGCGCGTTCACGTTCACCGTATTGATGCTGCCAGCCTAATTCTCCATTCAGGGCAATTGAAGAACCCCATGAAGTCTGCCAGTTATGGTTAGCACGCAATCCCAGTGTAGAGATTGTTGCTTCGGTATGTTGTTTATTGCCGTGGAGTGCAGCAGCACCGCCGTTTTCGTTAATACCTTCATTGCGGAAATTAACATAAGCCAGATTAACGAAAGGTTCCAGATTCACCGCGCCCGCTGGCAGATGATAAGCCAATTCCGCAGACAGCTGCGCTGTCCGGCCATTGTATTTCGCCTCTTCACGGTCATACTGACTGCCGTAGCTAACAGAGCGTTTGGTATCAATACGGTGCCAAGTGAACCCACCATTGGTACGCAGAGTTAAATCACCAAACTGGCGATCACCGTAAAGCGCAAGGTGATAGTTATTGCTGTCAGCAGTGGCACTGTTACCACCATCCAGAGAAGTACGGGTGTAACCTGTTGCGATCCCAAGACGGCTGTATTCATCCATGAGAGCATCCGCGCCCAGGAATACACCATAATTGGATGCCTGATAGCCCGTCGCATTCTGTGTACCGGAAGCATGGCTCCATGCACCAAGCAGTCTCACCCATGCACCGTTATCATCTCCACGGATATCAGGCGATGATGAACGCCCTTCAGCCTGACTCAATCGAGTATTCAGCGTATCACGCAGATAACGACTATCATTAACCAACAAGGAAGCAATATCAGCATGAACTTGCCCATCAAGCTGACGAATGGCATGTCTGGCTTGCCCCGCAGAAGTACTGGTCAGAAGACTTTCGTAAACCGGGTTGCCAGCACCGAGGGTATCAGCAGCCACAGCTATTGCACGTTCATTCTGTGTCTTAGTCACCGCCGCGAAAGCAGTGTCATTGCGTCCGACATGGAGAGTGACGTCACTGGGTTGATAAGACAAGCTAGTGCCAAGGAAGAGATAATTCGGGACAACATGATCAAATCGACCGTTGATGTCCTGCTTCGCACTCAGAATAGTGTATTGCTGACCGGCTAAGCTTTGCACTTCGTTAAGGGAAAGCAAGTTATCCTTATTTTCAAGGAAAACAGAAACCTTTCCGCCATTGAGTTGTACATTTTTTTCAGCCTGAATGCGGTCACTGCGTCCATTGGAAGCGATTTCAACAGCATAATGAGAGCCGGATTCAAAGGTCACTTTTTCAGTAGCCTTAAGCGTACCAGTAGCCTTAAGCGTACCAATAGCCTTACGCGGATCAATCGCTTTAAGCGGATCAATGACCTTAAGCAGATCAATAGAGTTACCCGGTGCAACAGTACCGCCACTCTGAACATTGAGCATGCCAACAGTACCATTTCCGCCAAGAATTCCGCTTTCCTGTACTGAAACAGTTGAGGAAATACTACCGCTGACGTTCAGTAACCCCTGTTTGACCAAGGTTGGGCCGGAATAAGTATTATTACCGCTGAGGATAAGCTTACCGCTACCCTGTTTAGTCAACCCGCCATGACCGCTGATATCGTTGCTCCATATATCCCATTCACACAAACTACCATTACAGATGCGCTCGGTGGGTTTTCCTTTATCAAGCACAGCACCGGCACCCGGGATATCAGCAATAAACTGACCGTTACCGTAAGCGACTCCGTCAGGATCGGGAATGCGGAGTTTTTCAGGGATATCTTCTGCGGTATAGAACATACCGGGGCCATTTATTGCTTTACCGAGGTTGATCAATCCCCAACCGTAAAGCTCATCAATCCCCTTTTCTCCCATATCTGTCGCTGTAGTACGAAGCACAGAAGCGACCTGAGCACCCGTCATATAGGGGAAACGCTCCATCAATACGGCGATACTGCCGCCAGCATGGGGAGCCGCCATTGAAGTACCTCTGTAACTGGCGTAGCCGTTTTTCAAATCGGCCACCCCTGTTCCTGTGATAACTGAACTATATATATAACTGCCGGGTGCACTGACACAAAGACTGGCGGTATAACCACAGCGGGAAGCAAAATCGCTGATGGTATAAGGTTCGCTATTGGTACTATTGGGATCTTTCTGCAAGCTGGTAACCGTTAACCAGTTTGGGGCGATGTCAGGGACAAACCACGCCAAGCCGGCGATGGCATCTGGATGTGTGTAGTTATAGCTATTACCGGCAGCAAAAATTGTCACAATCCCACTGCGTGCCGCATCAATGGCTCCCTGATATGCACCGCCGGGTTTTGTACCCAAAATGGGTTTGATTTCATCAAACTGTTTCTGGGCTTCTGCCAAAGTAAAATGAGGCCCATTCGGGTATTTCCCGGCTTTCTCAAGATCTGCATCAATACCAATACCCCAACTGTTGTTAATGATGCGAGCCCCACTGTTTATCAACGCATTCCAGCCTGCCTGATAAACACCGCCATCATTGCCTAAGATGATGCCATCTTCCGGGCCGGGATCACCGTTATCAGCACCGATTATTTGGGCGTTATAGGCTACGCCATGCATTTCTTTGCCATCCCGATTGGCTGCCGCAGTGCCCGCAACATGAACACCATGCGCCCCTAGCTTTTTGTTCTTACCTACGGTTGGTGTGCCGTCATAAGTGAATTTGTCGCCTTTATTAACATTAATGTAGGGATCGGTATACTCACGTATTCCAGAAGTCGTCAGGTTGATAACCTTATCTTTTCCTGCGAACTCAGGGTGTTTGGCATAAACCACCTGATCAAATATCCCCAGTTTGATTCCCTTACCGGTATAGCCTCTGGCATAAGCTTCGTCAGCATGAATAGCACCAAGCCCCCATCCCTTCAAAAACTCACTGGTACGCCAACTCGCCGGATCACCTATTTTCCCTTTCTCAACATAGTCTTCCGCATAAGCTCCTGCGCTGGCAGCAGCCAGACAGCAGGCGATAGCGTAGTGAAGTATACGGGGTTGGGTTTTGATGGATAAACGTGCGGCAGTCAAAGCACTTCGAGGTATTCTATATCGCTTCTTCATTTCAGTTACCATCCATTGTTAATTTGCCAAAATACCAGTTTTTATGTTTTTTATTGTGTAAGCGGGCAGGAATCATCAAAGGTATAGTTTCCTAAGAACAGGGAAGGATTAAAAAAAGTGTATGTAATCAACGCCACCACCTGCCCCCCTAAACACCCATAAAATGCCATATTTTGTTAACATTTATTTATATATATTTTAAATAAAACATAACAAATAATGTTATTTTTATGATTCGGGGAGATGGCGTGATATTGATACCACGCCGTGGCTTATTTAGCCGAAAGCAACTTCTGCCAAGAATAATGGCCGGGCTTCACGACCATTAACTTTCATTTTTCTGAGGTTCAATCTTTAAAGGTTGTGTATCTGATAATGATGTGCTGTCGCGTAATGTGGAATGACGCAACGGTTTTACGACTGCGGCAAGCAGCAAGCAGACAAGTGCAGCAAAGGTTCCAAATGAAAAGGCGGTCATTAATGGAGACAACAAACGCCCCATAAAACCTAATCCCAACGCCCCCAATGAATCCCCTGTCACATCCTGAGCGGTCACAAAACTGTTTACTCGTCCCAATAAATGATCCGGTGTATGGCTCTGAATAAGCGTAAATTGCAGTAAAGATGCAAACGCATTCAAATAGCCATAACAGACCAATACCACTAATGCCAGCACGATATGGGTGACTACGCCCAACATAGATAACGTGATAAAGGAACACAGGGCACATATAATCAGTAAGATCCCCGGCCGGGTACTTTTCCCTATCCAACCGCTGGTGAATGCACCGAGCATGGCGCCTAATGGCACGGCGGAATACATTAATCCCGTCGCTGATGGCTCTTGGTGGTAAACCTCCTGAGATAATGCAGGAAACAGAATCCTAACCGCTCCCGCAGCACTTATCATCATTCCCACCAGAATGACACTGCCCACTATTTTGTGCTGACAAACAAATTTCACCCCACTGACCAGCGCACTGATCGGATGTTCTTGCTTGCTCGTCTGAGGTTTCATTGCCGGGAGCCTCATCAAAGGCAGCAGTGTTGCCAATGTCCCGATTGCGGCAACGGCAAAGTTCCAGCCCGGCCCACCAACAACAATAATGATACCTGCCAAAGCGGGAGAAATAATGGCACCAATGCGAACAGTGATCATGCTCAAAGCACCTGCTGAAGCCAGATTTTCCCGCCCGACCAGATTTGGAATTGCCGCCATTAACGCCGTCATACCTAACGCACCAAAAAAACCATCCCAAACAGAAAGGAAATAGAGCATATACAGCGATGGTGAATCTAAAAATGCGTTAAAGCTCAATGCCACAAAACCGATACCACAAGTTCCCCGGGCAAACAGAATGAGTTTACGCCGGTCATAACGATCAGCCAGTATTCCCCCCAGAATGAGTCCGATAAACATACCGATCCCATCCAAAGCAACCACAATGCCCACCTGTAAGGTAGAACCCGTCAGAAATTGCATTTGGACAGGAACGCCAACCGTCAGCATGCCCAATGCAAAAACGGATAACATGCGGGCAATAAAGATAGCGCGGAAATGTGCGTTCTTTCTGAGCAAACTAAAATCTAAAAAGATTGATGACTTAGCCATAATGTTCCATACGATAACGTTAAACGCGATAAAGTTAATTGCGATAAAGTTAATTGCGACGTTGTTTCAACAGGTTATTGAGCAATGGTCCCCACTGTTTCAATGGTGCCGGAGAAAGAATATCGGCGTGTTCACAATCTTGCCGATACACCTTTAAGTGGCTAATCCAGGGCGCCCACGTCTTTTCAACATCTAACTCTGGAGGCAATGTCCGCGCAGCCACAAACAGTATGGCTTCGCCATCATATTGCTTGTTAACGGCAGACAATAAACTGCGGACAGCATCCTGATAGTTAGCAACAATATCTTCAAACATCGCCTGTTTTTCCCTGCCCAGTTGTGGATCATATAGTTGCGGATCATGCTCATCTTCTGTCTCCGCCATAAACTCCGCCTGTTCACGGGCAATTTCCTGTTTGGCCTCTTCCTCACTTAATCCGCCCCAATCCTGCCCTTCTGGGGGATAAGCATCCAATAACCCTAAGAAAGCGACTTCTTCATCTTCTTGCCGCAAACGGATTGCCATCTCCTGAGCCAACATCCCGCCCAGAGAATACCCCAGCAAATAGTAAGGTCCATGAGGCTGGACAGTGCGCAATGTAGCCAAATGGCGTGTACACATTGCGTCGAGGCTATCACAATCTGCAATCACACCGTGGGGACGAGGTGACTGCAATCCGATAATCGGCCAATCCCCCTCCAGATAACGCAACAATCCACTGTATTGCCAGGCAAAACCCGACGCTGGATGTATACAAAACAGCGCGGGTCCTGTTCCTTCCCGCAAAGGTAGAACTTCCCCCACGCCACGCTTTTCTGCCGAATTCTGTTCCTGCTCATCAACCAATAACGCACTTAATTTCTCTACACTTCGCGCGACCATGATATGACCGACTGAAACACTATTATTAGAAAGCTGGTGATTAGAAAAATGGTGATTAAAGCGTCGGCGTATCTCGGCTGCCAGACGCATTGCCAGCAACGAATGCCCGCCCAGAGCAAAGAAATCATCATCAGCCCAAACGGGGCCACACTCTAAAATCTCGCTGAACAACTCGGCTATCTGGCTTTCCAAACCCGCTTTTGGTTGCCTGCCCGTGGTTAATTTTTCTGGCATCGGAAGTGCCTTGCGATTCAATTTGCCATTAGCACTCAACGGGAAATTTTCCTGTATCACATAAGTGACAGGCAGCATGTAAGCCGGTAATCGTTTCATCATCGTTTGGTGCAATGCTTCAAGATCCAATGTCACACCGGATTGAGGAATCAACCAGGCAATTAGCTGACGTGCATCGACATGACCAGTCGCCTGACCTGATTTACCCAGCTCACGCGCTGCAACCGCCGCCTGAGCAATTCCCGGTTGCTCCAGCAAAGCTTGTTCAATTTCCCCCAGTTCAATCCGTTGACCACGTATTTTTAACTGATCATCACTGCGCCCAAGATATTCAACTTCACCATTTTCTGACCAACAGGCAATATCCCCCGTTCGGTACATTCGTTTGCCAGAGGCAAAAGGATCAGCCACAAAACGGCTGGCGGTCAGATCGGGTCGGTTGAGGTAGTTTGTGGCTAACTGAATACCGCTGAGATAGAGATCGCCCGCCACGCCAACAGGAACGGGGCGTAACCAAGCATCTAAAATACGCAATTGGGTGTTCCATACTGGTCGGCCGATAGGAATCCCCGGGCTGCTGCAACGTGCCAATGCCTCACCAAATGCAGGCTGCCATGTCACATCCACAGCCGCTTCGGTTGGGCCATAAAGATTATGTAAAGGTGCGGCTATCAGCGTCTGATAGCGACGTGCCAGTTCACTTGACAGGGCTTCGCCACTACAGAAAACACGCCTCAGACTACGGCAGAAAGGCGCTTCTTGTTCTCGTAACGCCAATGAATCCATTAAGGTTGCCAACATTGATGGCACAAAATGCAATGTCGTGACACGGTAGTCATCAATAAGCCGGAGAAGGGCTGCGGGATCGCGATGCGCTTCTGGTGGTGCCATGACTAATTGAGCACCTGTCATTAACGGCCAGAAAAACTCCCATACAGAAACATCAAAACTGCATGGCGTTTTCTGCAATACCACATCATCTGCTGTCAGTGAGTAAGCTTCCTGCATCCACAGTAAGCGGTTAACAATGGCTTGATGGCTCACGACCACGCCTTTTGGCCGCCCTGTGGAGCCAGATGTATAAAGAATGTATGCCGGATGTTCAGACGTGATGTTAACGGCAGTATGGGCAGGTGGCTGTGTTTCATCCGCCAGTTTATCTAATAACAATTTATCCAATAACAACAAAGAGGCTTGACTGGCAAAGCGTGCCTTAAACGTACTTTCGGTGATCACGATTCTGGGTTGGGCATCTTTCAGCATGATGGTCAAACGCTCATCAGGATAGCCTGTATCAAGAGGCAACCACGCCGCCCCGGTTTCCAGAATTGCCTGTAGCGCCAGACTCAGTCGAACTGAACGTGATAATGCCACCCCGACAATATCCCCCGCCTGTACACCTGCTTCAATTAAACGATCAGCTAACAGGCGAGTTTGCAGACGCATTTGCCGGTAGGTCAGGCGATGATGGCAATCCAAGAGCGCCAAAGCGTCGGGCGTTTTCCTTGCCTGTTCCATCACGAGTTGATGGAGAGTTGTGGAGGGAACATCATGATAGGTTTTATTAACTTCCTCAATAAACGCTGTTTCATCAATCGATTGCAAGATCCACTCCCGCAGTGCGATCTTCGGTTGTTCGAGCAGTTGCTGGATCAAGAGAATCAGGCGTTGTGCCAAGCGTTCCGGCTGTTTAATGCTTTCCCGATATTCCATTAATAGGCGCAGACGTTTACCCGGCAATACCAGTAACGTCAGAGGATAGTGAGTGTAACCACGGTTATTAATGCCCTGACAGAGGATGCCCTCAATCTCTTCTTGGTGCTGTTCCACTTCGGGATAATTTTCAACCACCAGCAAGGTATCAAACAGTGTGCCAGTGCCTGCAATTTGCTGGATCTCACCAAGACCAATATTGTCATGTTCAATCAATTGGATCTGCTGTGCCTGTAGCTGTTCCAGTTGAGGCAAGAGTGGTTGGGCCATATCCAGCATGACCCGAACCGGTAAGGTGTTACTGAACAGCCCGATGTGCTGATCCAACCCTTCCGTCTGCCCAAACCTGCCCGACACCGGAGAACCGAAAACCACATCAGATGAGCCGCTGTGTATACTTAATAACAACGCCCAGATTCCTTGCATCACGGTATTGAGTGTCAAACCGCGTTGCTGGCATAAATCAACTAATGCCTGTTCCATCGCGGGTGTCAGTGATATTTCAAGTTCCTTAACCTCGCCAACATGGGATTGTTCACCGAACAAGCACGTTGGTTGAACACCTTGCAATACCTGTTGCCAACATTGGCGGGTCGGTTCTATTTCACGCGCCAATAATTGATGAACAACGTCTTGATAGCGATTATCCGGTCGATACAAAGCTGGCGCACCCTGATTCAGCAACGTCAAAAGATCCTGCACCAGAATAGGGGTAGACCAGCCATCGACGACCAAATGATGAGCATTCAACAATAACGTATAACGTGAACTGTTATCATGGCAGACCAGCAATGCGTGTAATAAGGCTTCTTGCTGCCGGAAGAGATCCCGCGCAAGCTCGGCTGTTTCAAGTTCCCGTAATGCCATCTCCTCTTCTTCCGCAGACAACTCAGGCAGTTGATGAAGATCGAGTGCCCAATAATCTTTATCATCGGAGATGATGGGTATCAGTTGTAGTGGCGAAGCACACTGTTCAGTATCAAATTTCGCAGCCAGTTGCGGATGATGATGTACTAAAGCCGACAGCGCCTGACGCAATTCAGCAACTGTTAATGGCCCAGACAAAGAAAGGCGCGTCAATGAGTTATAGCTACCATGCTCAGTGGCTGTCTGTGCGTGGAATAATAACCCTTGTTGCAACGGTAACAACGGTAATACCGCAGATAATGGCCCATAACGCTCAGCCAATTGGGTAAGATCGTTTTCCTCCACATCGGATATTCCCACTTCTGCGGCGACTAACGTCGCCATAGCCTGCTGGGGCTGCTGTTTGGCGAATTGGATTAAACGATCGGCTGCCCATGCCATGCCACGATGTAATTCCGCAATATCTTGATGGCTGAAAATACCATCAACCCATTGCCAATTAATCACCAACTGCGGAACATCCCCCTGTTCATCCACAAACAAATTGATTTCCAGACTGTGGTTCAGAGGCATTTCAGGATCTTGATAAACAGCAAACGCATCCCGGAAAAGATTTTCAGTTCGTTGTGGTGCCCATAAATGATTTATCTCGACAAAACGCCCCAGATAATTAAACAAGATCTCTGGTGCCTGTTGCGATGACAATATTTCCCTCCCCGTTTGATCAAGATAGCGCAGCAAGCCATAACCCACGCCACGATCAGGAACAGCACGCAGAACGCTTTTGACTGCCCTGACCATTTCAGCAGGCTGGCTTTCTCCTGTTGGTGGTACACCTACCACTATCGGATATTCAGCGGTCAGCCAGCCAACCGTTCGGGACAAATCAACTTCTTGGTCTAATTCAATGCGACCATGAGACTCTAACTGGAAACGTAATTTATGGGCATTAAAATGGCGGTAGCAAGCCATGACCAATATGGTTAATAGCATCTCTTCAACATTGGCGTGGTACTGTGCTGGCAATGTTCCTAATAATGCGGTGGTCTGTTCACCACTCAATAATGTTCGCTCTTCACAGGCGTTTATCCTGCGATCCCGCTGCACATCTAACGAACGCCGCCCTAAAAGGAGCGTTTTTTCATTTAACATGCTTTGCCAGAAAGGTAATTCGACTGCACGTTGTGGCAGGTTTTGGCGCAGTTCATCATTCCAATCGTACAAAGTGTACTCTTCCGCAGGCAAAATCATGGCCTCGCCAGTGATAAGCGCTTCTGTTCCCTGACGCAATTCATCTAATAGAATTCGCCACGAAACGCCATCCGTTGCCAGATGGTGAATAACAAACACTAACCCCTCAGACACACCACCATTTTGTAATAAACAAACATGGAATAACTGACCATTCGCAGGTTCCAGACGCATAACCGCATCGTGGAAAGCTTGCTCTGCACAAGATTCAAGATCTGCGCAATCTTGCCATATGCTGTAATAGCGCCCCTCGGTGATGGTTGTTGATTCACCAAAGGCTGGCGATTCCCCCACAATCAGTTGGTTATCACGGGTGAACGCTTGCAACACAGGATGCGCTCGCACTAAGGCTGTCAATACTTGTGATAATTGTTGCGGCTGTAATTCTGCGGGAACGCGGACAAATACCCCATGAGCGAAACGGGTATTGATCCCATGAGATTCGGCAAACCAATGCAAAATAGGCAGGCTATCGATCGCCCCTTTTTGAATTCGCTTCGAAGCCTGTTTTGCGCTGGTAACAGGCGTCATTTTCAACGCCATACGCGCAGGTGTGCGTTCGCTGAAAATATCCCGAGGGCGTAACTGCCACCCAAGGCGGCGTAACTGTGTTCCCAGTGCCATCGCGGAAATACTGTCTCCCCCGAGGACAAAGAAATCATCATCAGCACAGGCTTCTTGCACGCCTAACAAGCGGGCAAATGCTTCACAAATAGATTTTTCCTGCTCGCTTTCCGCTTTTCTGCCCACAGGCAATTGAAGTTGTTGCGGCTTAGGCAACGCATTACGATCAATTTTGCCATTAACGGTAAGCGGTAAGGTTTCCAGTACCATTAAAAGAGCAGGAACCATATAATCAGGCAGTTTTTTTGCCAATTCTGCCAATAACAGAGCAGAGATATCCGGCAAAGCGCGTCGTTGCTCGTCGGGTACTGCACAATACCCCAACAACCGGTATGTTGCACCGAGAGGCTCCGCAATGACTACCGCAGAACTGACTTCCGGCAAATCTGCCAGCGCATTTTCAACTTCACCCAACTCAACGCGAAAACCACGCACTTTAACCTGATGATCCACACGACCAATAAATGCAAGCTGCCCATCAGGCCGCCAACGCATAAGATCCCCACTGCGATACATCACTTCGCCATGACGGAATGGATTGGCGACAAAGCGCGTTGCTGTCAGGCCCGGACGGTGCAGATAACCACGTGCGATGCCTGCTCCTGAGAGATACAGCTCTCCCACTGCCCCAATTGGCACGGGTTGTAGGTGGCTATCCAAAAGCCAGATATCGGTATTGGCAACCGGACGCCCAATCACGGGTTGTTCAGCCACCTGAATACTGGCCCCCAGCGTATCGATAGTGTATTCGGAAGGGCCATAATAATTATGGACATCAATTTGCGACTGCTGCTTAAGTAATTCCCATAACCGTGGCGTCGCTGCCTCACCACCAATCATAATAAATGCTGGCTGATGATTGCCTTTTTCCAATAACCCGCTGTCGATAAGCTGAGTCAAAAAGGAAGGGGTGATATCCATGATATCAATCGGCAGCAGGTTCATTTGCTGCACCATGCCCCAGGCATCCCGCCTCAGTTCCTCATCAAAAATAGAGAGTTCACTGCCCAGAATCATGCAAAACAGGGGTTCCCAAGAGGAATCAAAGGAGAAAGATGCTGTGTGTGCCGCTCTCGCCCGTCGGCCGTGTTGGCGATAAAAATTCTCAATGAGCGGCCCGAACAGATTAGTAGCATGGGAAACCAATAAATTCAGCAGCCCGCCATGTGTACTCATGACACCTTTTGGCTTACCTGTCGAGCCTGAGGTGTAGATCATATAAGCCAAATGTTCTCCACGCAGTTTTTCGCGTCGTTCTTCGTTTGTAACAGGTAACGCAGAGAAACCGGAACATTGTTCCGCGATCTGCTGATCATCCAGACAGAGTATCTTGGATACTTCGGGCATATGTGCCAGCGTGTTCAGGTGCGTGATCAACAAAACTGGCTGAACATCGTCACACATTAACTGTAAACGTTCCTGCGGGTAATCGAGATCAAGGGGAATATAAGCCGCACCGCTGGCTAACACGCCTAAAATAGCAACCACTGAATCCATTGAACGAGGAATACCAATGGCAACCACATCCTCAGCCCCGATGTTTTGTGACAGCAGGAAACGTGCAAGTTGCATCACTTTTGTCATCAACTGGCGGTAACTCAGTTGTTCATTGCGGCAACGTATGGCGACGGCATCAGGCTGTCGTTCGACTTGCTGCAAAAAGAGATCCAATACAGAAACACTATTTACAGGTGATTGAATTTTTACAGGTGATTGAATTTTTACAGGTAATTGAGTTTTTACAGGTAATTGAATTTTTGGCCCGCATGACCATTCATCAAGCCGTTGTTGTTCCTTCGGTGGAATTATTGGCGTGAATGCGATGGGTTGCTGTGGCTGCAACAGCAATTGATTTAACAGATAGCTGATCCGTTCACCATGCCACTGTAAGGTTTGTTCACTGTATTTTTTTCGGTTAGCGATAAGTGCCAGATGAAACTGGTTATCGTAGCAACATAATTCAAATTCTAAATCATCCACGGGCCCCATCGCGAGGGTGTGTGTTTTGACAGGTTTCCCCCCTAATTTCAACGTTTCGTTATAGATTTTATAGTTGAAAACAGGGCCATAAAGCGCGTTATTGCTACCCGATAATCCCAAATCACAACGTAGCTGTTCGGCTTCGTATCGCTGGTGACGGCGAACTTGCTTCATTTCATCCACAAACAGGCTTGCGACCTCTGCAAGGGTCATACTGTCTTGCAATTTTATTTGTAGCGGCAGGATATTGACGACAGGTCCCATCGCACACAGCGCCTGAGATCCCAGACGCCGCATAAAAGGAAAGCCAATCGACAGATGCTTTTCTCCGCTCATGCGATAGAAATAGATGCAGAGTACAGCCATCACAATTTCAGCCGGCTGGAACCGCCGCAGCACATCATCTTCCCTTAATAAGGCAAACTGAACCATCGGAAAATGGCAACGATAATGTAACGGTAATGGGTTGCCCGTATTGACAATATCTTCAGTGGAAAGTGAAACAGAAGCACCACGTTCACGGGTATGTTTTTGCCAGAATGCGGCTGACACTGCTTTTGCTGGTGACTGTTCCCAGCTCTGATATTCTTTGACGACCAACTCAAAGGAACTGAAAGGATTTTCAGTTGGCTGGCGGCCTGCACTTAACGCATTATAAATATCAATGATACGTCGGGTCAGGGCATCAAAACTAAAGCCATCCAACATAAGATGGTGAAAACGCTGATACCAGAACCAACGTTCAGGCTGAGCCTCAATCTTCATAATCACCTGCCGATAAAGGGGACGTTCTCCATCTGCGGGTAACTCAATTGTCAAATCCGTCCGCATTAATTCCTGTGATGCGTTTTCTCCCTGTTTGCGGGACTGTTCATGAGGCTGTTTATGAGGCTGTTTATGAGAGAAGTCAATCCATTCTGGAGCAACAACCTGTTGTACATGATGAAATTGTGCATGATGAAAAGCCGGGATTTGCTGTACAGGCTCCCCCTCTTCATTAATAAAATATCGCGCATGAATGGTATCGGCCTCAGCCAAACCCTGGCGGATAGCCGCATCAAATAAAGCGCGATCCAGTTCGCCATTGATTTCAATATAATGCGCAATGGTGAATTCATTTCGATGGCTGGCAAGTTGATCGGCCATCCAGATTCCGGGCTGGGCAGCCACGAGCGGCAAGGTCAGATTGACTGATTTAATTTCAGAAAATTGCAATACATTAGGCACGTTTGATTTCCTTTCTTATCGACAGGTTAAACCATCAGCATTATTAATTTGATTTATCTATGGGTTTACGCAGAATGGTTTACGCAGACAGGCCGGACGCATATCGATCCAGTGCTCTTCTATATATGCGATACAAGCCGCTCGTGAATCAGGACCGATAACCCGTTCCCAGCCGGCGGGTTGTGTGGCAAAGGTTGGCCAAAGGCTATATTGCTGTTGATTATTTATCAGCACATAAAAAGTAGCTTCGTCATTATCAAAAGGGTTCTTTTGTTCCAGATTCATCGTTGGTTCTCAATTATATTTAGGATTTGAACAATCGGTTTACCGCATCACTTTTCAGCCAGTAACCAACTCAGGCCATCAATTAATCCACCGCGCCAGCACAACGCATCATGCCCACCATTAAACACGCGATAATTCACACGGTGTCCTGCCCCTTGCAGCGCGGCATACATTTGATCATTGACAAAATGGATATCTGCTTCGCGGGAACCCGCTTCCTGAAAGATTTTCAATGATGAGGGGAGCACTTTTTGTTCAAGAACTTGTTGTGTCAGCCAGCCGGATTTATGTTCCGCAGATGACGTAAACTGTCGGACAATTCTGCTATCAGGCCACCAGAAAGAACCCGATTGCGTGAGGACACAGCCAAAGCGTTGCGGCCAATGGAGAGCAGCATAGAGCGCTGCCAGCCCACCGTAGCTCTGTCCTGCGATAACGGTTTGTTCAGGGTCATCACTGAAAGCCGTATGCTGTGCGGCCAGCGGTAATAGTTCATCCTGAATCGCTTGCCAAAAATCAGGGTTACAGGGAAGTTCCTGCTCCCGATGAGACATATCGATAACATCAATCAGAAGCCAGACTGCACCGGGTATCTGCTGTTGTTCAGTCGCCATGTCAATCGCCGGAAAAATTGGCATTTTCTCCAGCCAGGTTAATCCATCCAGTAGAATGATAAGAGGGCGTGGATGCTCTGTTTTTTCCCCTGTTTCTTCTCCTGTAGTGTAAAGCCAGACGCGTCTTTGATTGTTGAGGCGGTCACTATTCCAATGCAAAAGCACAGGTTCATGTTTACCCGGCTGCGTAACAGGATTTGGCTTTATTTCCACGCGTTCCCATACAGTCTGTTCAGTCGCATGAGGCATATGAATTGCCGATAAAGGCAAACCAAGCCCATTACGGTGATGATGTTGGCGGTTCAAAGGATCTGGAATGGATAACGGAAAGAGTGAAATCCACCATTCACGTTGTTGCTGGTTGCGCGGCTTGGGTTCATCAGGCTTGGATTCATCAAAGAAGTCGGGGGACAAATGGGCATCCGTGACCGGTATAAATCGATAACTTCCTCTCCAGTCATCTTCAAGGCTGACTGACCAATACCAGATATCCGTTCCGGGTAACCGTTGTAAACTCTGGGGGTCCGGACGATGGTGATTAGTGATACCATTAATATCAACATAAACTCTGCGCAGGGCTGAATGTTGTTCGTTGCCGTTAGGATCTCGCCAAAAGAATGTTGCCTGAACTTGATGATTTGTTGGAACCTCTATGATGGGCGTTCCCAAAACAGCAATATTTTTCCACCATAATTCACTGCCAACATGGGGCGCAGATAACAAATCATCTGCCGTACCTGATGGCTGAAATACTAACTTCATCCCCTTATCCCTCTCAAAAAGATCCGCTCACACGATTCGTTCATACGATTCGTTCATACGATTCGTTCATACGATTCGTTCATGAATAGCATTCATGCCTGATACATCGGAGCCAATAACACTCACAAAGGAAAAAATCACCGCCACGAGAATGATATTGATAACAATTTTCATTTGCAATATCATTCGTGTTATTTATTGGTTGTAGCGACTGACTGGCAGAATTCATGGAGCAACATCAGGGGTAATGTGGCAGGAGACCCCACAATTCCGCTTGGTCATAATGGGATAATTTCAATTAATTAATTGATTTTTAATATTTATTTTCAAATAAGTCTATTTTGAGAGATGAAATCCATGGTACTGCTTATCAAGAATCAAACGGTAAAAACTGCAATAAAAATAAAGGAAAAACATAACTATAATAAGTTACCCTTAATATTGACCTCCACTTTGCTGTTATCCCCTTATGCTGTAGCAAACCATGGAACTGTCAGCGATAAAGAAGACATCATCACCGTCACAAGCACCAATCAAAGCAACTCAGTAAAACATTTTGTAGAATCAGACAGCGCCGCTGGCACCAAAAGCTCCACCCCCCTTATTAAAACTCCCCAATCAATCAGCGTCGTCAACCGCACACAGATGGAAGCACAAGGTGCGATGACAGTGGCTGACGCCCTGAATTATTCAAGCGGTGTTGTGACTAATTACCGGGGTTCTTCCAACCGCAACGACGAAGTGATTACCCGTGGCTTCCGTTATGCCCCTAAATTCCTCGATGGATTGAGTTATGGTACGAACAGTTCAAGCGGCACTGTTGGTCAGATCGATCCTTGGCTATTAGAACGTGTGGAGTTGGTGCACGGGCCGGCATCCGTGCTGTATGGTCAGGTCAGCCCTGGTGGATTGGTTAATATGACCAGCAAAAGACCAACTGCCCAGCCCATCCATAAAGTACAGATGAAAGCAGGCAATCAGAGTCTTGGGGAAATAGCGTTTGATTTCGGTGGCGCGTTGAGTGATGACATGTCCGTTCTCTATCGTTTGAATGGTATTCTCAGCACCCAAAAACAATTCGTTAAAGATAATAAAAAAGAACGGGTTGCCATCGCGCCGGCACTGACATGGATACCCAACAATAATACGACCTTTACGTTACTGACCAGCTATCAGTACGACCCCAAAGCGGGATACCGTAATTTCTACCCTAAAATCGGCACAGTCACTCCTGCTCCTAATGCCGGTTATATCCCCTACGATATGAATCTCAGTGATCCTTCTTTTAATCAGGCCCGGCGGGAACAGCTCTCTATCGGCTACATTCTTGAGCATGACATCAATGATGTCTTCTCTTTCCAGCAAAACCTGCGTTATTTAAAATCAGAAGAACGGCATAAATATCTCGTTTATGCATCAGACATCACACCTACCACCATTAAACGCTTCCCACAGCGTGAACATAACGAGTCTCAAGGAATAAGCATGGATAACCAACTGAAAGCGCTTTTTTCAGTGGGTAACATTGAACATAACGTTATCAGTGGGATCGATTATAAATGGGTAAGTAGCCACAATAAATTCTGGCGTGACAGGGATGAAAAGAGAAAACACGATTTTGATTGGTCAAACCCGGTTTGGAGTATTCCTGTCGATGAAAAAGGGCTGTCCCTCAACCTAGATGACAAAAAGAAACTCCACCAGTTAGGTGTTTACTTGCAGGATCAACTGAGTTGGGAAAACTGGAATTTAGTCTTGTCAGGGCGTTATGACTGGACTGAAATCAAGCAACAAAACCTGATCAAAAACACCTCAACAATACAAAAAGACCGTGCTTTTACAGGACGTGCGGGTTTGTTGTATGCCTTTGATAATGGCATTTCACCTTACATCAGTTACAGCACCTCGTTTGAGCCAAATCTGGATCAAGGTAAACCCGGTACTCCGGCTTTCAAACCCACAACCGGTGAACAAACTGAAATCGGTATCAAGTTCCAGCCAAAAGATCACAATACCCTGTTAACACTTTCTCTGTTCGATATCACCCAGAAAAACGTGACCAGCCGTAACCCAGTCACTCGTTTTAGCGAGCAAATTGGCAAAATTGGCTCAAAAGGGGCAGAAGCTGAAATTCGCTCTCAAATCACACCAGAAATCAAGCTGACAGCAAGCTATACCTATACAGATACCAAAACCAAAGATGATCACAATACTTCACGTATCGGCAAAAGAGTCCCTTCAATTCCTGAACATGCGGCTTCTGCATGGGGAAGTTATACTTTCACACAAACTGCGCTGAAAGGATTTACATTAGGAGCAGGCGTGCGTTATACCGGCTCTACGTCCGGTGATTATACAGAAACCTTCCACGTCAAGCCTTATACCCTCTATGACCTCATGGCGAAATACGATCTTGGTGAAACTGCCCCTCAGTTAAAAGGCGCGAGTGTACAACTGAATGTGAACAATCTGACCAACAAACGTTACGTCGCTTCGTGCACGAACGCAGGAGCCTGCTTCTATGGCAGCGGGCGCAGCATTTTTGCCACTGTGGAATATAGTTGGTAAAGCAAAACGCACTTACTTCAGTGGCAAAAAAGCCGCCATCGCAAAAACAATGTGATGACTCAGCTTTTCTGCCATTGGAAAAGATATAAAAAAATAATTAATAGGGAAACATCGTGCTTAAGGTAACTGCTGAATATCCCACATCCCAACAATTGGATTTTAATTGTGATGATTTTATGTTTCTGTCCTCAAATAAGAGCCTGCATGCACAAGGATGTTTTACCAAAATAACAACACCGGCTAATCATCATGATGATATTGATAATCCATTACAGGGTCATCTCTCTCAATTATTCCGTCAGGCTGAACTTGCAGGAATTAAAAATCCCATTGCAGTAGGCGCTATTCCTTTTGATAAAAAACAACCTTCTGCTCTCTATATTCCTTATGAATATCGTTGGCTTGAACGGAACACTTTACGTTTTTCCACCCCGTTATCTACACCACAATTGCCATTACAGCAGGGCCATTTATGGCCCGAAAAAGCAGAATTTTGTCAGCTGGTTTCTCAAGCTCTTGATGCCATAGATCATGACCGGCTTGATAAGGTTGTCCTTTCACGTTTGCTTGACCTTGAATTTGAGCAGAAACCTGATTCTATCCGGCTATTTATGCAGCTTAATGCCCAGAATCCCTATAGCTATAATTTCCATCTTCCATTGGGTAACAAGACGCTCATTGGTGCCAGCCCGGAACTTCTGCTACGCAAACAGGGTAATGCCATTATTTCTCAACCGTTGGCGGGTTCGTCACGCAGAAGCCACAATATCGCAGAAGATAATGCCTTACGGCAATCGTTACTGTATTCGGCTAAAGATCGCCATGAACACCAATTAGTGATTAATGCAATACGAGCCGCACTCACTGAACACTGTACTGAACTGGTGATCCCTGATTCACCTTCAATATTCAGTACCCCGTTACTCTGGCATCTCGCAACAGAAATACGCAGTGAATTACGCAACAAACACATTGATGCCCTCTCCGTTGCCTGCTTACTCCATCCGACACCGGCACTTTGTGGCTCACCAAGAAAGCAAGCCTACGAGCTTATTGCCCAACTCGAACCCTTCGAACGCAACTATTTCGGTGGCATAGTCGGTTGGTGTGACGCCAGAGGCAATGGTGAGTGGGTGGTTGCCATTCGCTGTGGTGAGTTATTCGAAAATTATATTCGGCTCTTTGCAGGAGCAGGCATTGTTGCTGATTCGCAACCCGATGCCGAATGGCAGGAAACGGGGGTGAAACTCGGCACTATGCTACAGGCTATGGGATTATCTGCCAGTAAGGAACATGTGTTATGAATATTGAGTTCAATCGCTGGCCTGAAGAATTGTCACAACATTATCGCCAACGTGGCTACTGGGTTGATCTTCCCCTTGATGACATACTCAGTCGTCAGGCCGATAACGAAAATATCGCGCTGATTTGCGCAGATCGGCAATATGGTTACAGCCAATATAGCTATCATCAACTCAATCAACTATCAGATAATTTAGCTGCCGCCCTCAAGTGCCGTGGTGTCCAACGGGGCCAAACCGCATTAGTGCAATTGGGGAACATTGCGGAATTTTATATCACCTTTTTTGCCCTGCTGCGTTTGGGCATAGTGCCGGTCAATGCCCTGTTTAACCATCAGCGCAGTGAATTACTGGCTTATGCCGAACAGATCAAACCAGCACTTCTGATCGCCGATCGCAATCATTCACTGTTTTTTGATAATACTTTTATTCATGAACTGCGCACCCGTTATCCTTCACTGACAAATGTATTCCTGCGAGGAGATAACGCTAGCCCGATAGATTTAACAGCACTGATTAGTGAAGAAGCAGACAATTTTACCGCAACGCCGACTCCGGCAGATGAAGTCGCTTTCTTCCAGCTATCGGGTGGCAGTACCGGCATTCCAAAACTGATCCCTCGCACTCACAACGATTACTACTACAGTATTCGCGCCAGCGTTGATATCTGCCATTTCAATGCCCAAACACGTTATTTATGCGCCCTTCCTGCCGCCCATAATTACCCGATGAGTTCGCCGGGAGCATTAGGGGTTTTTTATGCGGGAGGTCAGGTGATTATGGCCAATGATCCCAGTCCATCAAGTTGCTTTCCGTTGGTTGAACAATCTCAGGTTAATGTGGCTGCTTTAGTACCTCCTGCGGTAAGCCTGTGGCTGGAAGCAATCGCACTGACAGGGGATAAATCACCACTTGAAAGCTTGAGATTATTACAGGTGGGAGGCGCTCGTCTGGGTGAAGCACTGGCACAGCGAGTTCCCTCAGAACTGGGTTGCCAATTGCAACAGGTCTTCGGCATGTCCGAAGGATTGGTTAACTACACACGTCTGGATGATGACGAACACACTATTTTCACCACTCAAGGCCGTCCGATCAGTGATGATGATGAGGTATGGGTATCTGACCGTTCAGGGAATCCTCTTCCTCCCGGCGTTCCCGGTCTGCTGATGACACGCGGGCCATATACTTTCCGTGGATACTATCAAAGTCATCAATATAACAGCCAAGTCTTTGATGAAAATGGATTTTACTGTTCAGGTGATATCGTTATTCAAACAGAGCAAGGTTATCTGAAAGTCGTAGGCAGGGAAAAAGATCAAATTAACCGTGGCGGCGAAAAGATTGCAGCAGAGGAAATTGAAAATTTACTGTTACGCCATCCCCTCGTGCTGCATGCCGCTTTGATCGCCATCCCTGATTCACTGATGGGTGAAAAAAGTTGCGCCTATGTCGTTACCCGTGAAGAGGTCAAGTCCGCCCTATTGCGCCGTTTTTTACGCGAGCAAGGCATCGCTGATTACAAACTTCCTGACCGCTTTGAAAATGTTCCATCCCTGCCTATGACGCCTGTCGGAAAAATCGATAAACAGAAATTACGCCAAATCGCACACAGCACGTTGAACCATGTAGCACCTTAACGTATCACAGAGGTACAAAATGAGTATTCCAACACTGAATGATTATCTTCTTCCCACAACTCAAGAATTACCAAGCAATAAAGTGAATTGGCCACTTGATGGCAAGCGTGCCGCGCTACTTATCCATGATATGCAAAATTATTTCCTCAATTTCTGGCAGGCTGACAGTCTGCTGGTGAAGCAGGTTATCAATAATATCGTGCAGCTAAAAAGTATGTGCAAGAAACAGGGAATTCCCGTTTTTTACACAGCCCAACCCAATCATCAGAGCGATGCAGAACGTGGATTACTGAATGATATGTGGGGAGCTGGATTAAATCAGCATCCAGAGCAGCAAAGTATCACTGACGCATTGACGCCTGAAAGCGATGATATCGTGTTAACAAAATGGCGTTACAGCGCCTTTCAACGATCTGATTTTGAGCAACAATTGAAAGAAATGGGTCGTGACCAATTAATCATCAGTGGGATTTATGCTCATATTGGTTGCATGACAACAGCGACAGATGCCTTTATGCGTGATATCCAGCCTTTTTTTGTCGCTGATGCACTGGCAGATTTCAGCCACGATGAACACATCATGGCATTACGTTATGTTGCTGGCCGCAGTGGTCGTGTACTGACGACAGAAACACTGCTCAGTGAGATATCCCCGCAACCTGAATGGACTCGCGGACGCCTCCGCACTGAGATTTTGCCGCTGTTGGATGATGATTGTGGTGATATTGATGATCATGAAAACATGCTGGATTACGGCCTCGATTCTGTAAAAATCATGTCGCTGGTCGCTCGCTGGAACCATGAAAATCATAATATTAATTTTATCTCACTCATGAAAACCCCAACGCTGGCAAACTGGCTCTCCCTGCTGACTGAGAGAGAAGAATCCAGACAATGAACATGACTTTCGATTTCAGCGGTAAGCAGGTTTGGGTGACGGGAGCAGGACGCGGCATCGGTTATCACATTGCAAGCCGGTTCAGTCAGGTCGGAGCGAAAGTTATCGGATTGGATCTGGCATTTCCCGATTCTGACCTTCCTTTCACCGCCTATCAGTTAGATGTCAGTGATCCTGTCGCTGTCAGCCAGCTCTGCCGTAAATTGCTCAAGGCGGAGCCTCACCTGGATATATTAGTCAATGGTGCCGGCATTCTACGGACAGGGAGCACAGAAACGCTAAGTTGGGAAGATTGGCAACAATGTTTCAACGTCAATGCCGGTGGCGCTTTTAACCTCTTTCAAGCCGTGATCCCCCAATTTCAACGGCAACGCAGTGGAAACATCGTTTCTGTCTGCTCTAACGCTGCCCATGTTCCACGGATTGGAATGTCAGCTTACGGTGCGTCCAAAGCCGCGATGCGCAGCTTGTGCCAAAGTGTCGGGCTTGAATTGGCACCTTACGGTGTGCGTTGTAACCTGGTTTCTCCCGGCTCTACGGATACACCCATGCTACAAAGTATGTGGCAAAATGATCTACAACAAGGCGCTGTATTCAGGCGAAACATCGTTAAAGGTTTTCCTGACACATTTAAGTTAGGTATTCCTTTGAAAAAGATTGCTTTGCCGGAAGAAATTGCGGACACCGTTCTTTTTCTTGCATCAGATCTCGCCAGCCATATTACGATGCAGGATATTGTGGTTGATGGTGGGGCAACTTTGGGTAGCTGAGTAAAAATGCAGGCCACTGGCTCTATAACTAATCACAGAGCCAGCAAGCGCTTTTGCACCGCAATAATATCTTTATGAACAGCGATAAAAACTTATCTATGCCTGAATGAAGGTCTGACAACGATATCTATTTCATAGCTTTCACACTCTTGATCTATACTACTGCCCCTTTTGTAACATATAAAAACACCATGGAACGCTTTCTCGAAAACACTATGTATGCCTCGCGCTGGCTGCTTGCACCGGTCTATTTCGGTTTATCATTCGCGCTATTTGCTCTTGCGATTAAATTCTTTCAGGAAATTACGCACATCCTGCCGAATATATTTTCGGCTGCAGAGTCAGATCTGATCCTGACACTGCTTTCTCTGATTGATATGGCCTTGGTGGGTGGGTTATTGGTGATGGTGATGTTTTCAGGTTATGAAAATTTTGTCTCAAGCCTGGATATCCACGAAAGCAAAGAGAAGCTGAGCTGGTTGGGGAAAATGGACGCAACCTCACTCAAAAATAAAGTTGCTGCCTCAATTGTCGCTATTTCCTCCATTCACCTGCTGCGCATTTTTATGGATGCCAAAAATGTGCCGGACAATAAACTAATGTGGTATGTCATTATCCACCTTACCTTTGTTTTGTCCGCCTTTGTGATGGGATATCTTGATAAACTCACCCGCCACAACCACTAAATAACCCACCAAACCAATAATCCACCCCCTGATGCCAGTTGAATTCAACCGGCTGGCATTACGGGACTCGCCGTTTTGGTAAATCGCTGTGCAGGGTTTCTTTCATGAGCATCTCAATGAACCCGTCCACAACCATTTCGACTACTTCACTTCTGGTTGTCTCAAGCCGATTAGCCAGACCATCAATTTTTCTGATAACAGACATTCTCAAAGAAAGAGAAATAGGTTTTTTCTTCTCTTTATCAAGGAAAACATGGCTGGTGGACTCTTCGGCTTTCAGGCTGAGATGCTGCGCGAGCAGCTCTTCAATCCTTTTCACGTCTTTCTTGGTCAACGCTCCACTATCAACTAATTGATAGGTATTCCCTATTTTGCTAAAACGAATATCAGCACAGTAAAGATCCCTCAATTCCCGCAATGCACGTGTTAATGTCGGCTCAGAACAACTAAGCTCGTTAATGATCCTAACCTTACTAACCGGTTTGCCATGTGAAAGTAATAAAGTTAACTTGAAATTTCTAAATTGTTTGGGACTGAGCAGCATCTTTTTAATTACCAAGTTAGGGATAACGAAACCCCCTACTGTTAACCACGGGAATAACTTCCAGCATAGCCTCTATCACAGGTAAATCAATATCAAAACAGATTAAAAGCCTTAGCCTTCTTTTCTCCGGTTGCAGGCTTTATGCTGTCTCAGGCTCGATACCGTAATGTTCTGCCCGCTCAAGAATATTGACCGCCCACCGTTGATGAGTAGCAGGTTCACACATCACCCCCTGAGATTTAAAGACAGCTTGGTTTGAGGTAAGAATATTCAATGCATCAGTATAATCATGGGAACTGACCCTCAACGCCCGCTGAATACAGTCAATCTGCTTTGGATGTATGGCTGTTTTTCCCACCAAACCGTGAACAATATCCAATGCCAATTCTTTCTCAAGGAGTTCCAAATCGTCAATGTGCTCACAAACCGGGGCTGTCAGTGCAAACCCCCGCGCCGCAAAAACGGCAACAAGCATTTTAATGACATATCCCATAGGCCCATCATAAAGCGTGAAATCACGGGGGCGTCGTAAGGACATCATATTCATCAGATCGTTGCCGCCAATACGCAGGGCAATGATGCGTTCTTTGCAAGGATGATTTTTGAGAACGTCAGCAAGCTGATTCATTTTCTGGATATCAAAGACTTCTTCAGTCTCCAGTGTCGGCATAATGCAAAGATGCGTTGAACGAATAATATCCCACCAATCGGGCAACGAAGCGTGGGTAAATTTGGGCAAAACCAGCCCATCAATGATATTGAGGTTAATGCTGGCGATCAGGTGTTTCGCCATTGTCTTGTTGCGCGGACGGATAAAAATCAGAGGGCGATGTTGTTTCTTGCCGGAAAAAAATGTACCGGAAGAAGCCATATCAGATCCTGTCAATGTTTGCAGAACACGGCTGAGGTTCTCAACAGCCGCAGGGATATCCTGCTCACTGACTGCATCTTCCAGACAAATCACCAGAGAGCGCAATCCAATAATTTTGTTTTGTAACACAATTTCTGCAATATCCTGACGAGTGGCAGGCATATACAGCGTCGCGCCAAGTTGGTATGGAGAAGGGATCAGTTTCATTACGCAACCTTTTTAATGATAGTAACGGCGCGATACTGACCTACCTGATCACCCACTTCCGTAATAACAACATTTTTCTGGCGTGCCAGATGAACCAATAGCGCAACATCAGGATCATCCTGGGAACGTACAAGTACATGTTCTGGTACGCGCCGCAATACTGCGCGGGTTGCTTCAGCAATACCGGGTTTGATGCGATTGATGCTGTCAATCTGGTATTTTTCAGCAAGGCCAGCAATCACCGCTTTGCTCAATTGCAATAAAGGCGTTTTTTCCTGCGGAAGCCAAACAGCCTCTGATATCGCATCCAAATTTAATTGATCACGGCAATCAGCCACAGTGTCCACCAGCAAGCGACTGCAATCAAACTCTGTCAGGTGATCACACTGTACACAGCCGTGCGCTCCACCTTCACGCCAAATAGAGCGTGATATCAACCCTGATACCGGTGCTCCCATAATGCCGAAAGGAATCAACCAATCATCGTCACTTGCCGCCAACCACGAACAACCACAGGGATCAGCCAGTACCACCAAGCGAGGAATACCCGAATAACCCACCCGCCCTGCCAGTGATCGCGTCAGTTCTGTGGTAATCGCCCCTTTGCCAGTCCAGCCATCGACAAACACCAAACCATCCGTGCCATGTTGCTGTTCAATATACGATAGTGCAGTCCTGTCAATGCCCCGATCCCGAATGATACTGATACCATAATGATAAGAATGCTTACCCATTTTCCTGAGTGCCTGATGCAGCATTACCCCCAAAGGAACACCAGCCCTGACTAAACTGACCAGCACAATCGGCGTATCCCCAAAGCGCGATACCAGTGCTTTAGCAAGCATCACCACTTCCGTTGCCAGCCGAACGGCCCCCTGCTCAAGGGCTTTATCAAACAGCTCAAGGTGATAAGGGGTTGGCTCCGGTTCCTGACTCAACATATCCGAATAATGGCGGGCACCAGATTGAATCAACTGTTCCTTAACATCGACAGGTGTCATCTCCATTTGGATTGGTTTTAGCAAAAATTGAACATCATCAGAGGCATAACTTCCAGAAAAAGGAGGAAAGTTATTCATTTATTTACAGCTCCAAATAAAGCAGTCATTAATGTATCGGCAAACTGGCTTTGCCGGGGCATACCAAACCAATCGCACATGTGCATGAAACGGTAATCGCTCAGACTATCTCCCAAGCCAATGACCGGAAAAACCCCTCTCTCAGCACGAAGCTTTTGCAAAAGGTGACGAGTTGCCAGCCCCTTGTCAACACACTTTGGCAGCAAAGTAAGGTTGTTATTGTTTTGGTGTACATAAAAGTGTTGGTGGAAATAAAAATGATTTTCTTTAACCAGAGTTTCAGCCAGCAGATTAAGCTCATGCAACCTGTCATGATCCCGATGTTTAATGATCAGGAAAACAGGGATATCACCATACTCATAATCAAGGCGTGCCCACGCATCCATACCATAAGACTCAATCAGGTGATGACTCAAACGCTCCAACGCCTGCAATTTTTCCCGATACGGCATTAGCTCCCGCAACATATGTGATTGCCAATGCTCATCAACGACACCCTCTGGGGTGAGAAGCACTGCCCCGTGAGAGGCAATGCACCAGGAATTAAAAGGGATCTGTACACGGCTGAGCTGTTCTGTATTTCTGGCTGTGACGGGAATACACTCTGCATGAGCCAACAGCCAATCAACCAGCATAGATTGCTCTTCCGTCATATAGCTATGAGGAGAACTGTTTCGATCCAAAGCCCCCACGCGAAAAGCTGAACTATCCGACACGCGCTTTATCTTCCTGCGTGACTGAAATAGCGTGTCATCAAGATCGGTCAGCAAGACAGGCTTAATCATAACCAACAATCTCTACAACCGGAGAAACATGGGCAAGCTGTGCCATCAGCGCCTGATCAGCCGACGTTCTCGGTGTTTCAAGGCAGAGCAAGACACGATCAAACTTCTGATGAGCGACGTTATAGAGAAAATTCGGGATGCCAAGCCCGTAATTATCAGTGAAAGCCATCACAGACTGGATAGCATGACCGCAGGAAATAGGAGAGCGGGTTGTTGAGCCAAACATGACCGATGCCCCTTCTTGCTCAAGTCGTTCAGCCAGCAGGAACGGCTGCCAGACAAATTCGCTGGAACCCAATACCAACACTTTCTCATCTGCCCTGACATGAATATCAGTACCAATCTCACATTGGCTTTCATCTAACCCCAGACGCCCCCAATTCTGGCGACCGATAATGCCGACTTCTCCCCGTGCGGTAACATTGACTTGAGGCATAACCGGAACCGGAGCGGATATATCTGCATCCCATTGCCAATGCCCTTCAATCAGGGAAACCGTAGAAACCGGTAATGGGCTGCGTTGTACAACCGCTTTCCCACTCCAGTCTGTCAACGTTACGGTGACAATATGTTCAATATGCTTAAGCCCTGCCTGACGCAACGCCGCCAATAAATTGAGAAAAGTGTTGCCGGTCGTTGCTTCATCATCAATCAAGACCAAAGTACGTGCATCTATCACCCGTTGACGCAACCGGCTTTCTGCTGGCCAATAAATCAGATGATCCGTTGCATGACTGTGGTTTTCCTTAAACTCACACAACAAATCACCATCAACAGGATGGCGTGTCGAAGTCAGAAACACGGGAGCATCTACTTTGCTTTTTGTTTCCTGAAACACGCCGGCAGCAAGCCCGACCGCCGTTTCCGCCATGCCAATATACAAAACTGGGCCAGGAAGATTGGCTGGGAACCGTTCAGACAACTGTCGATAGACCGAACGCATCGTAGATGGACTGACCGGAATATGCCGCCCCAATACTTTGCTGACAAACAAAAATGCTCTTTTGGGATTACGGCGTTCAGCGATATCAAACAGTGTTTCCAGAGATGCAAAATCATGGGTTGCCGTTACCGTCAACGTCCCACTGTTCAACTTTTTTTGGTAAATCTGTTTTTGATAAACTTGTTCCTGATAAATACAGGTGTTACTTAATGCTGTCATGTAATGCCTTTAGAAAAAAATTTCAGATCACTTGGGATGGCTGATAAATGCGGTAACTATTTATCTCATAAATCAAATTATCTTTTCGTAAATCAAATTTCGTTATTTTGACAGAAACAATTGTTAAATTGCCGACAGTCAACTTGGCTATGTGCAGCATCCTTTCTAAATTGGGCGGAATATGCGTCGCAGTCTAGAATTGACAATCACTACATGTCAATCATATTATGATTTTTTATTCCAAAATTTGTTTGACTTTTCCGCATGAAAAAGAAATGATAAAAAATGAAGGCAGATTGTTTCCTATCATGCAGTTAACAACCAGATATACTGTTTATGGGAATCATAATATGACAGATATTGGCTATCTATTTTTCATATTATGATTTTTTAATGCGTGAAATTACCGTAATTCACCGACAAACAGGTATAGAGGTGTCATTAATGGTTTCGTTAAGCAAAAATCAGTCAGTTTCGCTCACCAAACAGAGCGCTTCACTGGCTAAAGTTAATTTTGGTCTGGGATGGGATCCCATAGCCAAGAAAAAAGGCTTTCTGGCGAGTTTATTTGGCAGCAGTGGTGAAATTGATCTGGATGCAAGCTGCATTCTGCTTGATAAATCCGGTAATGCCATCGATACAGTGTGGTTCGGTCAGCTAAAATCAAAATGCGGTTCTATCCTCCACACGGGTGACAACCTGACAGGTGAAGGTGATGGGGATGATGAAGTTATCTGTGTCGATCTGATCAAGTTGCCCGCTAATGTCGAGTATCTTGCTTTTACCGTTAACAGCTTCCGTGGCCAAACCTTCAATGATGTTGAAAATGCCTTCTGCCGTGTCATTGACCAAAACGGCAAAGAGCTGGCTCGCTATCAACTGAATGAGCAAGGCTCCCATACTGGCATTATCATCTCCTCTCTGTGCCGCAACGGCGGTCAATGGGATTTCACTGCACATGGTGTTCCTTGCGTTGGGCGTACCATTGATGCGATGTATCCGCAGATCGTTGAGACGGTGGTAAGCTAATGAATCTGACACCCGGGGGGAATGCCCCCGTTGCCAACCAAACACTCACCGTGCGGGTTTTGTCAGGTTCGGCCGTTGATGTCTCTGCTTTCCGTCTGTATGCCGACGGTAAAGTTAAAGGCGATCCTGATATGGTATTCTACGGTCAGCCCGTCAATAATGACAACACTATTCGCCTGGCTGGTGGCAACATCAATACCTCATTTTTCGTCAACTTGCCCGCATTAGGTCAGGATGTCCAGAAAGTGGCATTCACCGCAACCTGCGACGGCAACCAAACGATTTCCAGCCTGCGTAGCCTTACCATTCGGGTTGAACTGAACAGTAGCGTAATTTTACAGGGTGACGTTGAAATACAAGGGCGTTCGGAAGCTGCCTTGATTCTCGGTGAACTGTATCGTCGTAATGGTGAATGGAAGTTCCGCTTTATTGCCCAAGGCTTTAACGGCGGCCTCAAGCCTCTGGCGGAGCATTTTGGCGTGGATATCGTTGATGATGGCGCATCAACTTCAACACCTGCACCAGCTCCCACAACACCCGCACCGACTAACGTTAATCTGAGCAAGGTTTCTCTGACCAAAGAAAAACCGGCTATCAGCCTGAGTAAACGCGATAATTTCGGTGAAATCCGCGTTAACCTGAACTGGAACCAAACTTCCTCTGCTTCAAAAGGCATATTGCAAGGCATGTTTGGTTCAAACAAAAACATAGACCTTGATCTCGGTGCATTTGTCCGGCTGCAAAATGGCTATAAAGACGTTGTACAGGCATTGGGGAATCGCTTTGGTGATTACCGTTATGAACCTTACGTAGAATTACAGGGCGATGATCGCACCGGTAATGTGGCTGGCGGTGAATGGCTTCATATCAATGGTCTTGAGTGGAAAAACATCAGTGAAGTTTTAATCTACGCCTTTATCTACGAAGGTGCGCCAAGCTGGGATAAAACCGACGGTGTTGTCACGATCTATGTCCCTGACCAACCGCCAATTGAAACTCGTATGACAGAAGGCTACAACCACAAAAACATGTGTGCCATTGCCCGCCTTGTCAACGAAAACGGCTCCATCAAAGTAGAACGTATCAATCAATACTTCAACGGGCATCAAGAGATGGACAGAGCGTTGGGATGGGGCTTTAGCTGGGAATCCGGCAGAAAATAATGCTTTGGTTTTTTAAATAACACAATCACTTATTACATCAGCATTTTATGCAAATGGAGGGACCTATGTCCTTTTTAAACAAAATTAAGTCAGCGTTCAACGCAGGACGTGAAGAACTGACCAACCAAGTTGGCCGCTTCAAGAACAGAAAGTTCATGGAAGGCACGGTGGCAGTATGCGCGCACGTTGCAATGGCGAGCGATGGCGTCAGTTCAGAAGAAAAGCAAAAAATGATCGGATTCATTAAAAGCTCCCCTGAACTGAAAGTTTTCGATACTGCTGAGATTATCGAATTCTTTAACAAACTGGTCAGCAGCTATGAATTTGATGCTGACATTGGTAAAGGGGAAGCCATGAAATTCATCATGGCGCTGAAGCAACAACCGGAAGCGGCACAGCTTGCTTTACGCGTAGGGATCGCAGTCGCCAAAAGTGATGGTGACTTCGACAATAACGAAAAGAATGCTGCCCGTGAAATTTGCACAGCCCTTGGCTTTGCACCGGCTGATTTCGAACTGTAATTGCAGATAATTTAAGAGGCTTATTTCATGGTATCCACGCACATTGGTTTTCCGATGGAAACCGTTGCTGTATTTATTATTCTGTCGGTTGGTGCGCTCTTTATCGACCTCTTTATGCATCGTCATGATAAGCCGATTTCGCTGCGCAGTGCCGCTCTCTGGTCTGTTTTTTGGATAGCGATTGCATTTGTTTTCGCGGGATTCCTGTATGTTCATCACGGAGCAGAAACAGCCAGCCTGTTTGTGACCGGTTACGCACTGGAAAAAGTGCTTTCTGTCGATAATCTGTTTGTCATCATGGCGATTTTCTCCTGGTTCGCTGTCCCAGACCGCTATCGCCATCGTGTCCTGTATTGGGGAATTATTGGCGCTATCGTCTTCCGTGGTATTTTCGTTGCTATCGGAACGAGCCTGTTGGCACTTGGGCCGTGGGTTGAGATAGTGTTTGCCGTCATCGTGGGCTGGACAGCCGTTATGATGCTGAAAAGCGGCGATGATGATGATGAAATCGAAGATTATTCACAGCACCTTGCCTACCGTATGGTGAAGCGTTTCTTCCCGATTTGGCCGAAACTGCGCGGTCATGCTTTTATGCTGAATCAAAAGGAAGTAGATGCGGAACTGGCTAAACCGGAAAATGCCGATGTGAAAGTGGGCCGTACTGGTAAAGCAGCGCTTTACGCTACACCATTGATGCTGTGTTTGGCCGTGGTTGAGCTGTCTGATGTCATGTTTGCCTTTGACTCTGTGCCTGCGGTTATTGCAGTCAGCCGGGAACCTTTAATTGTGTACAGCGCCATGATGTTTGCTATCTTGGGCCTGCGTACGCTCTATTTCGTGCTTGAAGCATTGAAAAAGTATCTGGTGCATTTGGAAAAGGCAGTCATCGTTTTGCTGTTCTTCATCGCCACTAAACTGGGTCTGAACGCCTCTGAGCACATTTTCCACCATGGTTATTCGATTTCGGCAACGACTAGCCTGCTTGTGGTCATCGGGGTACTGACAGCAGGTATTCTTGCCAGCCTGCTATTCCCACAAAAAGAAAGCGCCAGCTAAATCCGGTGAGTTAAAAATCTATCGGGTATAACCAATTAATACAAACGTAAAACGTAATAAATGAGGAAATAATAATGGGTGTATCTCTTTCTAAAGGCGGTAACGTTTCTCTGAGCAAAGAAGCGCCAAGCATGAAAAACGTTCTGATCGGTCTCGGTTGGGATGCTCGTGCAACTGACGGACAAGACTTTGACCTTGACGCATCAGCTTTCCTGCTGACAGCAGACGGTAAAGTACGCGGCGATGCAGATTTCATTTTCTACAACAACCTGAAATCGTCTGATGGCTCCATTATGCACACTGGCGACAACCGTACCGGTGAAGGGGACGGCGATGACGAATCACTGAAAATCAAACTGGATCAAATTCCTGCTGAGGTAGATAAAGTTGTGTTTGTGGTAACTATCCACGATGCACAAACCCGTCGCCAGAGCTTTGGTCAGGTTTCCGGTGCATTCATCCGTCTGGTTAACGATGACACTCAAGTTGAAGTAGCTCGCTATGACCTGACTGAAGATGCTTCTACTGAAACTGCCATGCTGTTCGGTGAACTGTATCGTCACAATACAGAATGGAAATTCCGCGCAGTAGGTCAGGGTTACGCTGGTGGTCTGGCTTCTGTTTGTGCTCAGTACGGCATTAACGCTGCCTAATTTGGGCATTAATTAATATAAAACTTCAGTATAAAGAGTAAAATCGGCATACTGAGATTAAAAGCCCTGCTTGATGATATCGGCAGGGCTTTTTATTTTCTTAATTTCAAACAGTTTATATAACTTCAGATCCTACCCAAATAGGCTCTAAGAATAGAATTCATAAGTTAACATTTAGTACCAAACTGTTAACTCATATAGATTAAACCATAAAAATTCACTTATCAGATACATTATATTTTTAATTTAATACAAAATGGTTTTTCACACTTTCGATAGCGAAATTTTCATATAGGGTGAGTTTTTTAGATAAAATTATAGGAGGGGGTTATAGGATTTTTTGTAATTTTATGGAAGTTAGACATTAAAAATTAACGTTCTTCATCATAGAGTTGAGAAAATATTTTTTGCGTCTTAAAAATGATTGTTAGTTTAAAAGAGAGGAACCCATTGAAGTTAACAGTTTGGTACTAAATGTAACCCTTTTTCTTTTCCCTCTCTGCCTCCAAATTCCATC